>DASUXP010000238.1:0-3863 GCA_036377835.1 Sphingomicrobium sp.
TGCCGGCGGCACGCGCGCGAAGCGCCGTGCGCACTCGGCGGCGGCGGCGGTCGAAGAGGGAGAGTTTCGCCATGGCTACTTCTTCTTGCCTTCTTTGCGGAAGATATACTCGCCGCGATACTTGATGCCCTTGCCCTTGTAGGGCTCGGGCTTGCGCCAGCGGCGGATCTCGGCCGCGACCTGCCCAACCTTCTGCTTGTCGATGCCGCTGATCTCGACCGTGTTCTGGTCGGGGGTCTTGACGTCGACGCCCTCGGGCACGGGGAAGTTGACGTCGTGGCTGTAGCCGAGCTGAAGCCGCAGGTTCTTGCCCTGCGCCTGCGCGCGGTAGCCGACGCCGTTGATCTCCAGCACCTTGGTGAATCCCTCGGTCACGCCGGTGACGAGGTTCTGCACCAGGGTGCGCTGCATGCCCCAGGCGGCGCGGTTGCGCTGCGCGTCGGTCAGCGGAGTGACGAGGATCTCGCCCTCGCCGACCTCATATTTCACGAGGTCGTCGAGCAGCTGCATCGCGAGCTGGCCCTTGGGGCCCTTCACGGTCAGCATTCCGCTCTCGACCGACGCGGTAACGCCGGCCGGGATTGCGATGGGCTTCTTGCCGATACGGGACATCAGAACACCTCCGCCAGCACTTCGCCGCCCACGTTCTGCGCGCGGGCTTCCGCGTCCGACAGCACGCCGCGCGGGGTCGACACGATCACGGTCCCGAGGCCGTTGCGGATGTGCGGCAGCTCGCGGGCGGCCGAATAGACCCGGCGGCCGGGCTTCGACACGCGCGCCAGGTGCTGGATCGCCGGCTGGCCCTCGAAATATTTGAGCTCGATGCGAAGGCCCTTCTGGCCCGCCAGCTCTTCTTCCGAATAGCCGCGGATATAGCCCTCGCGCTGGAGCACATCGAGCACCCGCGTGCGCAGCTTCGACGCCGGAGTCAGGATCGAATCCTTGCGCGCCTGCTGGCCGTTGCGGATGCGGGTGAGCATATCACCCAGAGGATCGGTCATTGCCATTCCTGCAAACCCTTACCAGCTCGACTTGATGACGCCGGGGATCAGGCCCTTGTTGGCCAGCTCCCGGAGCATGATCCGCGACAGGCGGAACTTGCGGTAATACGCGCGGCTGCGGCCGGTCAGCTCGCAGCGGTTGCGAACCCGCGTCGGGTTCCCGTTGCGCGGCAGCTCCGCCATCTTCAGGCGCGCGATCAAGCGCTCGGTGTCGTCACGCGACTCGTCGTTCGCGATCGCTTTCAGCTTCGCGTACTTCGCCGCATTCTTCTGAACGAGCTTCTTGCGCCGCTCGTTCTTGTTGATCGAACTCAGTTTCGCCATGACTTAAGTTCTTCTCCTAACGGGGAGCCCGCTTACGCGGCCTCCCGCTGCTCCTCTGCCGGGAAGGGGAAGTTGAACAGGCGCAGCAACTCGCGCGCCTCTTCGTCCGTCTTCGCGGTCGTGGTGATGATGACGTCCATTCCCCGGACCTTGTCGATCTGGTCGTAATTGATCTCGGGGAAGATGATCTGCTCCTTGAGTCCCAGCGCATAATTGCCGCGGCCGTCGAACGACTTGGGGTTGAGCCCCCGGAAGTCGCGGACGCGCGGAAGCGCGATCGTCACCAGACGATCGAGGAACTCGAACATGCGCTCGCGGCGCAGCGTGACCTTGCAGCCGATCGGCATGCCTTCGCGCAGCTTGAACTGGGCGATTGACTTCTTCGCCTTGGTGATCACCGGCTTCTGGCCGGCGATCTGCTGCATCTCCGCAGCCGCGGTCTCGACGCGCTTCTTGTCCTGGGTCGCCTCGCCGACGCCCATGTTGATGACGATCTTGTCGAGCCGCGGGACCTCCATTCGGTTCTTGTAGCCGAACCGCTTGGTCATCTCGGCGACGATGCGCTCGTCATAGTCGGCCTTGAGGCGCGGCGTGTAGTTCGCCGGCTTCTTGCCCGGCTCCTTGGCCACCTTCTCGGGCTTCGGCGCCTCGGCCGCTTCGGCCTTGGGCAATGCCTCGACCGCCTCGGCTTCCGCCTTCGCGGCGTCGCCGACGCGCTCCACCTCGACCTGCTCGGTGGCGGGCGCCTCGGCCTCTTCGACCTTCTTTTCCTTGTCAGCCATGGATCAGCTCTCCGGTCTTGGCCGCGACGCGGACCTTCTTGCCGTCACGCACTTCGAAGCGGACGCGGGTCGGCTTCCCGTCGGCGGTCGCGATCGCGACCTTGGACACGTGCAGCGGCGCTTCCTTGCGCTCGATCCCGCCCTGCGGGTTCGTCTGCGACGGCTTGCGGTGGCGCGCGTGGACGTTGATCCCCGACACGATCACCTTGCCGTCCTTGGGCATGGCCTTCACGACCTCGCCGGTGCGGCCCTTGTCCTTGCCGGACAGGACCACGACCTTGTCGCCCTTCCTGATCTTCTGGGCGGCCATCACAGCACCTCCGGCGCGAGCGAAATGATCTTCATGTGCTTCTTCGCCCGGAGCTCGCGCACGACTGGGCCGAAGATGCGGGTGCCGATCGGCTCCTCGTTCTTGTTGACGAGGACCGCGGCGTTGGAATCGAAGCGGATCACCGAGCCGTCGGGACGGCGGATGTCCTTGGCGGTGCGGACGATCACCGCGCGGTGAACGTCGCCCTTCTTCACGCGGCCGCGCGGAGCGGCTTCCTTGACGGAAACGACGATGATGTCGCCGACGCCCGCGGTACGGCGCTTCGACCCGCCCAGCACCTTGATGCACTGGACGCGCTTGGCGCCGCTGTTGTCGGCAACGTCCAGGTTGGACTGCATCTGGATCATGGTTCGACCCTTATCCTCTCAAATCTCGCTCAGGCGTCCGCTTCGGCGACGTCTTCGGCCTTGGCCTTCTTGCCCTTTTTCGCGGGCTTCTCGGCTTTCTCTTCCGCCGGCTTCGACGGCTCCGCCTCCGGCGCGGCCGTAACCTCCGGCTCGTCGATCTCGACGCTGCCCACCTTGGCCGTGCCGAGGCGATCGACGACCTTCCACGTCTTCAGCTTGGAGACCGGCGCGCATTCCTCGATGCGCACGATCTCGCCGACGTGGAACTCGTTGGCCGCGTCGTGGGCGTGATACTTCTTCGACAGCTTGATGATCTTGCCGTAGAGCGGGTGCTTCACCCGCCGCTCGACGCGGACCACCACGGTCTTGTCACCCTTGTCGGACACCACGGTGCCGGTGAGGACGCGCTTGGGCATTCTCTACTCTCCTCAACCCTGCGCCGAAGCGTTGGCGCGGGTGCGCTGGTTCTGAAGCGTGCGGATGCGCGCGATGGTGCGGCGCACCTCGCGCACCCGGCTCGGCTTCTCGAGCTGGTTGGTCGCCGCCTGGAAGCGGAGGTTGAACTGCTCGCGCTTCAGGTCCTGCAGCTGCTGCTGCAGCTGGTCGTCGGTCTTGACCTTGAGATCGTCGGTCGCAGCCATGTTACTTTTCCTCTCCGGCCAGCGTCTCGCCGAGGCGAGCGACGACCTTGGTCTTGATCGGCAGCTTCTCGGCCGCCCGCTCGAACGCCGTCTTGGCGAGGTAGCCGGGGACGCCGTCGAGCTCGAACAGGATGCGGCCGGGCTTCACCCGGGCGACCCAGAACTCGGGGCTGCCCTTGCCCGAGCCCATGCGGACTTCGGCCGGCTTGGAGCTCACCGGAACGTCCGGGAAAATGCGAATCCAGAGACGGCCGGTCCGCTTGATGTGGCGCGTGATCGCGCGGCGCGCGGCCTCGATCTGGCGCGCGGTGATCCGCTCCGGCTCCATCGCCTTCAGGCCGAAGGCGCCGAAGTTCAATTCGGTCCCGCCCTTGGCATTGCCATGGATGCGGCCCTTGAAGGCCTTGCGGAACTTGGTGCGCTTGGGTTGCAGCATG
>DASUXP010000239.1:0-2159 GCA_036377835.1 Sphingomicrobium sp.
CCCCGCCCACGACGCCTCGCTGCCCTGCGCCGCCGGGCAGATCAGCCCCTTGTCCTGCGAGCTCGCGTGGATCGCGGCGAGCAGGACGCCCGGCGAAGCGGCGATCCGGCCGTCGAGGCACAGTTCCCCGACCGCGACGTAATGCGACAGCGACTCGGCGTCGGCGGCGCCGATCGCCGCGAGCAGGCACAGCGCGATGGGCAGGTCGTAATGCGATCCCTCCTTGGGCAAATCGGCGGGCGACAGGTTGACCGTGATCCGCTTGGGCGGGAGCGCGAGGCCGATCGCCGCCAGCGCCGCGTGCACACGCTCGCGGCTTTCCGCGACCGCCTTGTCGGGCAAGCCCACGATGGTGAACTTGGGCAGGCCTGCGGAAAGCTGGACCTGCACTTCCACGGCGCGGGCTTCGAGACCGAGGTAAGCGACGGTGGCGACGGTCGCGGCCACTATTCGTCACTCGCGCGAAAGCGGGAGCCTGAATTTCCCTTGCCTGGCTGGGTGCCCGCCTTCGCGGGGATGACGATTACAGGTGACGCAGGCGGCAGAATTCCCCCTAGCTTCGGCCGGCCAACGCTAGCCCGCTCCACCAGCCGACTGCAAGCCGCTTGCATGGATGCCCGCTCCGAACCACATCTGCGCGAATGATCACGCGGAGGCAGTGGCGGCGGTTCTTCGACCATCCGGCGGTCGAGTGGGCGATCTTCGCGATCGGCCTGATCCTGCTCATCCTCTCGCCGGTGGTCGGCGCGCTTCCCGGTCCGGGCGGGATCATCGTCGCCGGAATCGGCCTCGCGATGATGCTCAAGACCAGCATGTGGGCCCGCCGCCACTATGTGAAGTTCAAGCGCTGGCAGCCCAAGGCCGGGCGCTGGACCGACTGGGCGCTGCGCCGCCCCAGCGCCCGCCGGCGCGAGGCGATTCGCAAGGCGCAGGCGCGCGAATCGGCGGAGGCAGCGCCGGCTCCCCCGGCCGCCCCCCAACCGGGCAGCGACAATTGACTTACGGCCCATCCTCCTCTATCGGCGCGCTCGACAGCGGCTGCCTCTCGGGCGGCCCTTTTTCTTTGATCTAAGGCATGAGCGATGAAGCGCACTTTCCAGCCCAGCAACCTCGTCCGCAAGCGCCGGCACGGCTTTCGCGCGCGCATGGCGACCCCGGGCGGCCGCAAGGTGCTGAACGCCCGCCGCGCGCGCGGCCGCAAGAAGCTCAGCGCTTAAGCACGATCAGGAAGCGCGCCGACTTCCTCGCGGCGAACAGCGGCAGGCGCGCATCCACGCCCGGCTTCATCCTGCTGGTGCGCGACCGCAAGGATTCGGACCCGGCGATGCGAGTCGGCTTCACCGTCACCAAGAAAATCGGCGGCGCCGTCATCCGCAACCGGATGAAGCGGCGCTTCCGGGCTCTCGCCCGCGAGATCGTGCCGGCCAAAGGCTTTGCCGGCTCCGACCATGTGATGATCGGCCGCGCCAGGGGCGTCGAGCGCGATTTCGCCCAGCTTCGCGCCGAGCTCGCCGGCGCGCTGGACAGCCTTCGCCGATGATCGCCAGGCTGCTCATCCTCGTCGCGCGCGGCTGGCAACTGGGGCCGTCGAAGGTGCTTCCGCCGAGCTGCCGCTACCAGCCGAGCTGCTCGGCCTATGCGATCACCGCCTTGCAACGCTATGGGGCGGCGCGCGGCGGCTGGCTCGCGCTTAAGAGAATCTTCCGCTGCCATCCGTGGGGCGGGCAAGGGTACGACCCGGTACCGTAAGGGGATCATCGACACGTGGACAATGCCCGGAACATGATCCTCGCGGTGGCGCTGAGCCTGGTCGTGCTGATCGGCTGGAGCTGGGTCTCCAACCGCTACTTCCCGACAGCGAACCCGCCGAGCACCAAGGTCGAGAACGCCAAGCAGAAGCCCGTTCCCCAGCCGCAGGCGCAGCCGGTCCCCGTGACCCCCAAGGCGACTCAAAGCCGCTCTGCCGTGCTCGGCTCGACCCCGCGGGTGCGGATCGAGACCCCGTCGCTGCAGGGCTCGCTCAACCTCAAGGGCGCGCAGATCGACGATCTGGTGCTGGTCCGGCATCGCCAGACGATCGCCAAGGATTCGCCGCCGGTTCGCCTGCTCTCGCCGCTCGGGGCACCCGGCGCCTATGTCGCCTCGTTCGGCTGGATCGC
>DASUXP010000240.1:0-11122 GCA_036377835.1 Sphingomicrobium sp.
GACTATCGCGACATCCACGTGCCCCCGCAGTACCTCAACGGAATGAGCCAGCTCGCCCGCAACCTGAAGCGCGACGCGGAAGCCGCAGCGGCGCTACGAGTCTAGCGTTACGATCACCAGCGACACATTGTCCGGCGCCCCGCGCTCGAGCACCAGGTCGATCAGCCGGTCCGCCGCGTCCGTCGCCGCCCCGCGCCCCAGCTCGGCGGCGATCTCCTCGTCGCTCACCACCCGCGTCAGGCCGTCGGTGGCGAGGAGGAACTGGTCGCCGCCGCCAACCTCGCCGCTGACCGCGTCCACGTTCAGGGTCTCGGCGACTCCCACCGCTCGGGTGATCACGCTCGCGCTTTCGTGCACCTCCGCCTCCTCGGGCTTCAGCATCCCCGCATCGACCAGGTCCTGCACCAGGCTGTGGTCGCGGCTGACTCGCATGATCTCGCGGCCGCGCAGCCAATATGCGCGGCTGTCGCCGGCCCAGAAGCAGCGAAAGCGGCCGTCACGGATCGCCAGCCCGACCACCGTTGTGCCGATGCTGCGGTCGCTCCCCTTGGCCCGGGCGAGGGCGATCAGCTCTCCGTTGACCCCCTGCAGCGCCGCGATCGCCGCCTCGACCGTCGCGTCTACTCCATCCGCCGCCGGGACCTGCCGCAATGCGTCCGCGACCATCGCGCTCGCCACTTCGCCGGCGTCGTGCCCGCCCATGCCGTCGGCGACCGCCCACAGGCCGTCCTCGGTGCGGACCAGCACCGAATCCTCGTTGATTTTCCGCCGGAGGCCGACGTGGGTTCGGCTGACGCATTCGAAGCGCATGTGTGGGAGCCCCCTGCTCGCTGTGGCGCGCACACTAGCAATCGCTTAAGGTTCGTGCGATTTCCTTTTTTCTAACTGGTCGAGAGGGGCACTCGACGAATGAACAAGGCGTATAGCAACAAGGCGCTGCCAGCCGGCACGGTACTTCGCGAATGGCGGCTCGAGGACGTCCTCGGGGTCGGCGGGTTCGGCATCGTCTACAAGGCGCGCGGGATCTATTTCGACGAGCTCGTCGCCATCAAGGAATATTTCCCGAGCTCGATCAGCGAGCGCGATGCCGAGGCGACGGTCGTCCCCATCGATTCCGACGCCGAGGAAGTCCACGCGCTGGGCCTCAAGAAGTTCGTCGAGGAAGCAAAGCTGCTGTGGAACCTGTCCACGCCCTCGCGCCACCCGAACATCGTCTCGGTCCGCAGCCTGTTCGAGATCCACGGCACCGCCTACATGGTCATGGACTTCGAGGACGGCACCTCGCTCTCCAAGATGATCAAGCAGGGCCGCCGCTTCAACGAGCGCAGCCTGTGGAACCTGCTTCGCCCGATCGCCGAGGGGCTCGACCGCGCCCACCGCGTCGGCGTGCTCCACCGCGACATCAAGCCGCCCAACATCCTCATCAATGACGACAACCGCCCGGTGCTGATCGACTTCGGCTCGGCGCGCTTCACCACGGCGGAAGCGACGAGCACCAGCGTCACCTTCCACACGCCGCCCTACGCCGCGGTCGAGCAATATGTGAAAACCTACGAGCAGGGCCCGTGGACCGACATCTATGCGCTCGGCGTCGTCATGTACGAGTGCGTGACGGGCGAGAAGCCGCCCGAGGTGCTCGAGCGGCTTCACGCCGGAATGGGCACGCCGCTCGCCGCCGGCAAGTGGCCCGGCTACAGCAAGAAGTTCCTCGCCGCGATCGACGCCGCGATGACGGTCAAGCCCGACGAACGGCCGCAGTCGATCTCCGATTGGCTGGCGATGTTCGGCAAGAAGGCGGGCGAAGAGGCCGATCTCGACACCGACGACGAGGCGACCCGCTTCATCGCCGGCAAGGTCGAGGCGCCGGAGATCGTCCCCGTCGCTCCGACGCCCGACATCGACCCCAAGGCGCCGGTCGAAACCGGGGTTCCCGACGACCCCAAGCAGGCGAAGTTCAAGCGCGTCGGCGAGGAGACCGACGCAAAGAAGAAAAAGAAGGCCGGGGCAGAGCCGGCAGCGGCGGCGGCAACTGCGGGTGCGGCGGCCGCGGCAAGCGTTCCCAACCGCGGGCGGTCAGGCGCGGCGGCAGCGACGCCGCCCAAGGACGCGGGGAAAGCGAAATCCGGCGAGGGCGCCAAGCGTCCCAGCCCTGCGCTGCTCGCCGGAGGGGCGGTCGCCCTCCTGCTGGTCGGCGGTGCAGGCGCGTGGATGCTTCGCGGCGGCGGCTCCGAGACGGCGCCGGTCGACGCCAATGCCGCGATCGCGGCGCCGGCGCCCGAATCGAACGGCATCAGCGCGGTCCTCGACGGCACCGGGAATGCCGCCATCCCCGAGAATGTCGCGCAAACCGCCGCGCCCACTGACAGCAACGACCAGCTGAAGCGGGAGGAGGCGAAGACCGCCGCCGCCGAGGCGCGGCTGGCCGAGATGAAGCGGGCGCAGGCCCGCGCGGCGCAGGCGCAGGCACGGGCAGGGACGGCCGCCACTCCGGCCAAGCCCGACAAGCGGGCGACCGCCGAGATCACCGCGACCCCGTCCACCGGCGGCCCCTCGGCGGGCAAGCTCGCCCAGCTCGACGGGATCGTCGACGACGCCCGGGCCATGGCGAAGCGCGTCATGCGCTCGAGCAACAGCTCGAACGCCGCGCTGGCGCGCAATTACGACGCCAACCTCAAGACCCTGAAAGCCTCGGCTCGCGGCGTGTCTTCGGACAAGGAGCTCGACCGGCTGATCAAGCAGGCCAACCAGACGCGCGCCTACGTCCAGTTCCTCGCCAAGCAGCAATAAATGGTTGGCGGCTAGCCCGCCGCGCGGAGGTCGGACTCGTCCCAGCCCGGCGCGTCGGAGCGCGGGCGAACCTCGTGGGTCAGCTCGATTTCGCCGACCCGCAGCACCGAGCCCACCGGCAGCACGGTCGCGCGGCCGACGCGCTGGTCGTCGATGTAGGTGCCGTTGGTCGAGTTGAGGTCGGTGACCAGCAACTCGTCGTTGGCGAGCCCGATGACGCAATGCTCGCGTGACACGCTGCGATCGGGAAGCACGACGTCGGCGGGAGCGGTGCGGCCGATCTTCACTCCGGCCGAGCCGACGAAGAACAGGCGATCGCCCGAATCGCCGTTGAGCGCGAGGCAGTGGACGTCCTCGTCGTCGCTTTCGGCCGACGGCGCGGCCGCGACCGGCGCGGTGCGGGCCCTTGTCAGATCGGCGACGGGCGCGCGCTTGGTGGCGGCGAAGATGACGTCGTCGTTGCCGGGACGCAGTTGCGATCGCGGCGGCGCCGGCACGGCGGCCTGCGGTGCAGGAGCGCGGGGCTTCGCCGGAGCTTCGTCCGAATCCTCCGTCACCAGGCGGCGGACGTCGTGGACGAAATCGCGCCAGCGCGTGTCGGAAATGTCGCCGGTCCAGTCGGAGAGGTCGGCGGTATGGGTGAGCTCGAACGCGATCGGCCGGTCGCACGGCTCGATGATCGCCGGCACCAGCTTGTTCTTGCGGTCGGCGAGAGTCGCCTCGGCGCGGACCCAGCGCGAGTTCACCGAGCGCGGGGTCCACAGCACCACCACCGCCTTGGCTTCCTTCAGCTGCCGCTCGATCACCTCGTCGAAGGTCTGGCCCGACTGCAGCCGGGCGTCCCACCAGACGCTGATGCCTTCCGCCGCGAAGCAGTCGGCGATGTGCCGCGCGGACGCGCGGTCCTCGCGACTGTAGGACAGGAAGACATCGGTACCAGGCACTCGTTCCCCCTTGCTGATGAACGCGCCGAACACATACTGCGCAGGGCGATCCCGCCCGCGGACGCACGAAATCCCTGCGACTCGCGCGCATGGAAAGCGTTAAAATCGATTAACTTCTACCAGAAGTCGAGGCGGAAGTGCAGGGCCGGTCCCTAATCGGGACGCCGCGGGCCAGGCAGGGCCGGAAACGGAAGCCGAAATGCGGCTGGCGGAGACGGAGGGATTCGAACCCTCGGTACGGGAATCCCCCGTACGGCGGTTTAGCAAACCGCTGGTTTCAGCCACTCACCCACGTCTCCGGATGCGGCCCCCTCGCGGGAAGCCGTGGGCTATATAAGCCGTTTTCTCCGGCTTCAACCTGAACCGCGCGCCGATTTCGAACGGACGTCCAGCCGCATGTCGAGGCCCATCGCCTCGCCCGGCTCGAGCACCCGCATCCCGAGCTCCGGCCATTCCGCTTCGGGCGCATTGAGCGCTGCATTGGCGTGGGTCACGGGCTCGGCGACAAATATCCCGCCTTCGGGCGGGGAGTAGAGCTGGAAGAAGCGCGTTCCGGGGGAGCTGAGCTCGAGCTCGAACGGCCAGTCCGGGTCTTGGAACCGGGCGATTCCGGCCCAGCCGGTGAAGCCGTTGTCGAGACCGCGCGCGCACACCGGCCGGTCCCACAGCTGGTAGCGGCCCTCCGCCGGCACCTTCTCGACCGGGAGGACCTTGTCGTCGACGGTCCAGGCACTCTCGACATGGGTGTAGATCCGGGTCTGCGCGCCGCACGGGAAATAGGGATGCGCGCCAAGACCGCACGGCATCGGCTCGGAACCGCTGTTGTGACATACCAGCCGGAGCGACAGCCCGCCCTCGTCGAGCGCCACGCTCTGCACCGCATGATAGGGCCACGGCCATTCGCCCGGCTCGTGGCGGAAGCTCAGCACCGCGCTCGCTTCGTCGGCTGCCTCCACCTCCCACGGGCCGAGCCAGCCCTGGCCGTGGAGCGGGCTCGGGTCGCCCGCCATGTTGGGCTTCAGCACCACCTCGCGCCCGCGGAAGGTGAAGCGGCCGCCGCGGATGCGGTTGACGTAAGGCACCAGCGGGAAGCAGGCCGAATCGAGCACGCTTGCGCGCGCCTCGCCGCAGCGCCGCAGGATCGGCCGCCGCTCGCCGCCGCCGGCCCATTCGAACGCCGCGATGCTGCCGCCGACCGACGGATTCAGCTGCACCCGCAAGGGCCCGGCGGCGAGCTCGACGATCGTTTCGGATGCCATTTTCCTAAACCTCCGATGTCCACGCGATTCACGGCAACGCAACTTCCCTGGGGATAAAGCCAGGATGTGCATTGCGCGCGGATTCGCGCCGTAGTTAGAAACGCCCGGGGGACCGGGGAGGGTCATCAATGAGTAGACGCGTCAAAGAGTTCGTCGACATCGAGGATCATTCGTCGCTCGATGCGCTGATCGGCCGGCTCAGCCGCCTGCGCGACGAGCTGCCCGAGGGTTGCGAGGCGGAGCTGAAGCTGCGCGGCGACGACATCTTCGGCCATCGCCTGACGATTTGCTATTTCCGCGACCAGACCGCGGAAGAGGCCGAGTGCGAGCAGCGCTATGCCGAAGAGGAGCGCGAGGCGAAGGAGCGCGAGCTCGAGCGCCTTCAGCGCGAGCTCGGCGTGGTCTGCTACGCCGCGCCGGGCAAGCGCGGGAAGCTGCGCATCGTCGCCTGAGCGAGCTCAGGCGGCGCGAAAGCGCAGCGCCAGGCCGTTCATGCAATAGCGCAGCCCGGTGGGCTTGGGCCCGTCGTCGAACACGTGGCCGAGGTGCCCGCCGCAACGCGCGCACAGCACTTCGGTACGCTCCATCAACAGGCTCCGGTCGGGCCGGGTCACCACCGCGTGCGCCAGCGGCTTCCAGAAACTCGGCCAGCCGGTCCCGCTCTCGAATTTGGTCGCCGAGCTATAGAGGGCGTTGGCGCAACCCGCGCAGACGAACGTTCCCTTGCGATGCTCCTTGAGGAGCGGGCTCGAGAAGGGCCGCTCGGTCGCCGCCTCGCGAAGCACCGCATAGCGCTCACCGCCGAGCAGGCGCGTCCACTCCGCCGGGCTGTGGCTGACCGCGAACCGCGCCTCGGCCGGCGTCGAGCGCCCGAACAAAAGCAGCCCCGCGACGGCCGCTCCGGCGCCGGCGATCACCATCCGGCGATCGAATTGCATGCTCTTGTCCATAATGGCGCCCTTAACGTTACGCATCTGAACGAAGGTGGCGGAGCGGGAGGGATTCGAACCCTCGATACGGTTTTGCCGTATACTCACTTTCCAGGCGAGCGCCTTCGACCACTCGGCCACCGCTCCGCACCTTGCCGGAAGGGCGGTCATGTAGGCAGAGACGCCGCGCCGGGCAACCTTGCAGCGCGCCCTTCCGAGCCCCTATGCCGCGGCCATGCGCCACCTCGGTCCCCCGCCCTCCGCCGACGAGATCGAGGCGATCGCTCGCGCCACCCTGCAGGCGCTCCCCGAGCCCTTCGCGCAAAGCCTCGGCGATGTCGTCCTGCTGGTCGAGGAGTTCGCCGACGAGGAGACCCTGCAGGCGATGGACATCGACGACCCGTTCGAGCTCACGGGCATCTACGAAGGCACCCCCCTGACCGAGCGCAGCGTCGAGCAATCGGGCACCCTGCCCGACCGCATCCGGCTGTTCCGCCGCCCGATCCTCGACGAATGGGCATCGGCCGACGACACGCTCGAGCATCTCGTCGCGCATGTGCTGATCCACGAGGTCGGCCACCATTTCGGCTTTTCCGACGACGACATGCACGCGCTCGAGGATAGTATCGCGTGAAGGGCCTGCTGAAGTTCAGCGGCGTGACCCTGAACCGCGGCGGCCGGCTGCTGTTCGAAGACCTCGACCTCGAGCTCGGGCCCGGCGAGCGGCTGCAGGTCAGCGGCCCCAACGGCAGCGGCAAGTCGAGCCTGATCCGACTCGCCGCGGGCCTGCTGCGGGCCGAGTCCGGCAGCGTCGAGCGATCGCCCGTCGCGCTGGCCGACGATCATGTGGCGCTCGACCGCGAGCTGCTCCTGAGGCGGGCGTTGGGTTTCTGGGGTGGCGGCGTCGAACAGGCGATGGTTGCGCTCGACATCGATCATCTCGCCGAAATTCCGGTGAGGTTGCTGTCGTCCGGCCAGGTCAAGCGCGCGACTCTGGCCCGGGTCGCCGCATCGGGCGCGCCGGTCTGGCTGCTCGACGAGCCGCTCAACGCGCTGGATGCGGATGGGAGGAAGCGACTGGGGGCGCTGGTCGAACGGCACCTGGAGGGCGGAGGAGCGGTCCTCGCGGCCTCCCATCAGCAGCTTGGCGGCGAATGGCGCAAGCTGGAACTCGGCCGAAGGGCGGCAGCGTGATCGCGGACCTGATCGCCCGCGACTTGCGCCGGGGGTTTACCGGCGCCGCCTGGCTGCCGATCGCATTCTTTCTCCTGGTCGCGACGCTCATCCCGTTCGCGATCGGGCCCGACGCCCGATTGCTGTCGCGCATCGGTTCCGGCGTGCTGTGGATCGCCGCTTTGACCGCGGCGCTATTACCGATCGAACGCCTGGTCGAGCCCGATCGCGCGGACGGAGTCCTCGACCAGCTCGCGCTTCACGGCCTCGCGGAGGAGCTCGTCGCTTTGGCCAAGATCGCGGCCCACTGGCTGACCTTTGCTCCGCTGCTGATCATCGCCGCGATTCCGGCGTCCGCGCTGCTGGCGATGGACGGCGCATCGCTTGCCCAGGCCGGGCTCGCGCTGGCGATCGGCACTCCGGGCTTGGCGGCGCTGGCGGTCGCGGTCGCTGCGGTGACTGCAGGATTGCCGCGCGCGGGCTCGCTCGCCGGGCTGCTCCTGCTGCCTCTGGCGGTGCCTTTGCTGATCTTCGGCGCCGCCAATGCCTTGCTGCTCGAAGCGGCGGTGTCGCTGCTGCTGACGGCCGGAGCGCCGTTCGTCGCCGGCGCGGCGCTCCGCGCGGCTAGGACTTAGACCACCTCGCGAAGATCGCCGTGGGCAGGAGCAGCCCCCGCGCCTCCTCGCGCACGGCCATCTCGCCCATCTCCACGGTCCCGCCGAGATCGCCCAGCGCCTGGCTGACCAGCTCGCCGATCGCCAGCGCCGACATGCGCACGGCGTAAACGGTCAGCACGAGGAAGCGGCTGTTGCCATCGAGCAGCTTGCGGCAATCGGCGATCAGCGGCGCCAAATTGTCCTCCAGCCGCCACACTTCGCCATTGGGGCCGCGGCCGAACTTGGGCGGGTCGAGCAGGATGCCGTCGTAGCGACGCTCGCGCCGGACCTCGCGCGCAGTGAACTTGCTCGCGTCATCGACGATCCAGCGGATCGGCCGATCCTCCATTCCGGAAAGCAGCGCATTCTCCTTGCCCTGCTCGACCGATTTCTTCGATGCGTCGACGTGAACCAGCCGCGCGCCGGCGTCGCTCAGCGACAGCGTCCCCACGCCGGTATAGGCGAACAGGTTGAGCACGTCGGCACCCGCCGAGCGCTCGCGCATCCAGCCCCATTGCGGCGCCATGTCGGGGAAGAAGCCGAGGTGGCGGAACGGCGTCAGCGAGGCGTGGAAGCGCACGCTGCCGCGCTCGAGCTCCCAGCTATTGGGCACCGGCTGGTGCTGCACCCAGCGGCCGCCGCCCTCTTCGTCGGAGCCCGGGACGAAGGTCGCGTCCGGGTCCCAGTCGCCGCGTGCTGGCGCCCACATCGCCTGCGGCTCCGGGCGGGCGACGGTCACCGGACCGTAGCGCTCCAGCTTCTGCCCGTGCCCGCAGTCGATGAGGCCCCAGTCCTCCCAGGGCTCGGCGACCAGCGTCGTGAGCTGGCTCACGCCGCGAGCGCGAGCTGGGCGCCCACCGAGGCGATCGCCGCACGGCCGTCGAGGACCAGCGCGCCCGCCGCGCGCGCCGCCGCGGCATCGACCGAGCGCAGCTGGCCGAGCAGCTCGTCGAGGCCGAGGATGCGCCCGAACACCTCGATCGATCGGGCCATGTGGTCGGCCCGGCCCTGCGGAGTCTCCAGGCCCATCAGCAGCCCGGCTTCGATCTGCGCCCGCGCGCGGTTCACTTCGGCCTCGTCGAGAGTCTCGATGGCGGTGGCGAGCACCGAGCGGGCAAGGTGCATCGATTCGACCGCGCGTTCGCGGTCGGCCGCGCAGCTCATCGCGACCATTCCCGTGTCGGCATAGGCCTGTTGCCAGGCGCTCACCGAGTAAGCGAGCCCGCGCTCTTCGCGCAGCTCCTGGAACAGCCGCGACGACATTCCGCCGCCGAGCGCCTGGATGAAGATCGACAGCGCCGGGAGCCGCGGGTCGGACGCCGCGAGACCGGGCAGTCCCAGGCACCAGTGCGCCTGTTCGAACTCGCGGCGGTCGTTGCGCACGCCGCCGCTGAATTCGGCCTGAGCGATCGGTACGCCGGGCCAATCCTCCATGTCGCCGAACAGCCGCTCGGCGAGCTTCAGGATCTCGCCGGGATCGAGCTTGCCGCTCGCCGACAGCACCAGCCGCGAGGGCACCAGCTCGCCCGAGATCCACGAGCGGCAGTCCTCCCGAGTCATCGCGCGGAGCGACTCCGCGCTGCCGAGGATCGAGCGGCCCAGTGCCTGCCGCTCGAATGCCGCTTCGAACAGATGGTCGTGAACCAGGTCGTCGGGCGAATCGACCACCTCGCCGAGCTCGGAAAGGATCACCACCTTCTCGCGCTCGAGGTGCGCCGGGTCGAGGTGCGGGGCGCGCAGCATGTCAGCGAGGATCTCGCACAGCAGCCCGGCGTCGCGCGCCAGGGTGCGGCCGTAGAAGACGGTCTGGTCGCGCGCCGTCCACGCGTTGATCGCCCCGCCGACATCCTCGATCGCCTCGGCCAGCGCGCGGGTGTCGCGACTTCCGGCGCCCTTGAAGACCATGTGCTCGACGAGGTGGGCGAGGCCGGAGAGGTGCTCCGGCTCGGAGCGCGAGCCGACCTGTGCATAGAGGCCAATGGCGACCGACTCGGCGCTCGGCAGCGGGTCGACCGCGACCGTCAGCCCGTTGGCCAGCCGGTGCATTTCGCCGCTCATCCCTTGGGCCGCTCCTCTTTCCACCGCTTGCGAACCGCGAGCCCATAGATAATGAGCGCGATTGCAGCGAAGCTGAACCACTGGATCGCATAGAATCGGTGGTTGTTGGGAATCGACGAAAGCGATGGCGGAGCGCTCGGCTGGAGGCCCGGCGGGGCGCTGGCGGCGACGAGCCGCATCCGGGTGCGCGAATCGGGCGCGATCGTGCCGCTGACCGGCCCGCCGGCCCAGTTGACCCTGGCATTGGGGTTCTTTGACCAGCCCACGGCGACGCTCATCCCGGGTCCTTCCGCTCCGGTCGCGCAGTCGACGATATGGACATAGCCGGGTTCGCCCGAGAGGTTCTCCCCGGCGATGGCGCGGTTACCGATGGATCGCAGGCACACCCCCGTCGCATGGCGGAACAGCGGCAGCTGCTCGTCCCTCAGCGGAGTGGTGGGCCAGCTTATCGGCGGCAATTTCTCGGCGTTGGCATAACGCGCGAGCAGCCCCTCCTTCCACTGCGCGCGCTGCAGCTGCCAGATGCCGAGGCCGATCATCACCGCCACGGCCGCCACGACGATAATCGTCGGAATCACGGGAAGGCGGCGGGTCATTCGGCGATCCTGCCTTCGCGCGCGCGGTGGCGATATTCCTGCGCCAGTAGCCACGCCTTGGCCATGCGAAGCCCGCCGAGCGTCAGCAGCGCCGCGACCGGGATCCACACGAGGTGCACCCACATGGGCGGCTCGGCGGCAAGCTCGAGGGCGATGGCCCCCGCCGTCACCAGCGCTCCGACGATGAGGATGAGGAAGGCCGCCGGCCCGTCGCCGACGTTGAAGGCATGGAAGTCGAGCCCGCACCCGCGGCATCGCGGAGCAAAGCGCACCCAGCCGTCGAACAAAGTGTGCGCTCCGCAGCGCGGGCAGCTTCCGCGAAGCGCCGACGCGACCGGCGGCGGCTCGGGCACCGCGTCAGCCGTGGACCGGCGCGCCCCAGCCGCCCCAGACGTAGATCGAGGTGAACAGGAACAGCCACACCACGTCGACGAAGTGCCAGTACCACGCCGCCGCCTCGAACCCGAAATGCTGCCGCGGGGTGAAGTCGCCCTTGAACGCGCGCAGCAGGCAGACGGTGAGGAAGATGGTGCCGACGATCACGTGGAAGCCGTGGAAGCCGGTCGCCATGAAGAAGGTCGCGCCGTAGATATTGCCTTTGAAGGCGAAGGGCGCGTGGATGTACTCATAGGCCTGGATGCAAGTGAACAGCACGCCCAACGCGATGGTCATGCCGAGGCCGAGCTTCAGCCCGTAGCGGTCGCCGTGGATCAGCGAATG
>DASUXP010000241.1:0-2797 GCA_036377835.1 Sphingomicrobium sp.
TCGTCCATGGTGCCCCGGGGCATAGGAGAGCGCCCAATCGGCGACAAGCAAAGAGGGTAAATCTGTCGTTTACCCTAATCGTCGAAGTGATTTTGACGTTAACCCAATATCGCCTGCACCCGAATGAGCCGGCTTTTCTCCCTTCGCCTTCTGGCGCTGTCCGCCTTGCTCGTGCCCGTTGCGGCCGGGGCGGCGCCGCGCGCCGCACCCACCCCGGCGCAGGCCACCGCGGCCATGCTGTTCCCGCTCGAGATCATCAAGAACCGCGACCTCGACTTCGGCTATCTCGCCGCGCCGACGGCCGCCGGCACGGTGGTCATCAATCCCGAGACGGACACCATCAGCGCCACCGGAGGCGCCATGCTTCTGGGCGGCTCGCCGCACGCGGCGATGTTCACCGGCGCGGCCAAGAGCAACTCTGTCGTGATCATCCGCATTCCCAAGCAGGCGATCACGCTGACCCGCGTCGGCGGAACGGAGACGATGACGGTGAACAACTGGACGCTGCAGGGGCTCGACAAGCGTGCCGCTGCCGCGAAAGTGGCGTTCGACTTTCGCGTGGGCGGGACCCTCAACGTCAACGCCAACCAGGCCGAAGGCACCTACGTCGGGACCTTCGACGTCAGCATCCAATATCCCTGATTTACTTCGCAACACGGTAAAGATTGCGCGAACCCTGGCTGTTGAACCGGTAGTCATGCGCGCCGGTCCATTGTTCCGCCTCGAAACGAGTGGAATGCGGGAGCAGACCGGTGGACCTGTGCAAGACGATCATCGCGGCCGCGCTTGCCGCAACAGCGGTTCCGGCGGCGGCCGCGCCGGTTGCGGCGCCGACGCCCGCGCAAGGGAAGGCGTTGCTGCTGATCCCGCTGACCCTGACCAAGATCGACGACCTCGACTTCGGGACCGTGGTCACCTCGCCGGTCTCGGGGACGGTGACGCTCAATGCTTCGACCGGCGCGCGCAGCTTCGCCGGCGGGGTGACCGGAGTCGCGGGCGACGTCGGGCACCGCGCGCGCTTCGCCGGCGCCGGCTCACCCAACCAGCAGGTGATCGTGGTCGTCACCCCGCCTGCCAGCCTCGACAAGGGTCCGGACTCGATCCCGGTGCTGGCGCTGACCCTCGACGGCTCGCCGATCCGCACCATCGATCCCGTCGCCAAGACCTTCTTCGTCGGAGTCGGCGGCATCATTCAGGTCAACGCCGACCAGCCCGAAGGCCTCTACAGCGCGACCTTCGACGTCACCGCCAACTACCTCTGACGCCGCTCGTGCATTGAACCGCGCCGGAGGCGTTGCTACCTCGTCACCCATGCCAGTGCCCCCGCCGGAAGTCATTCGAGTGAAGACCGAACGAGTCTATTGCGACGGGTCGGGGGAGGTCTCGCCCGCGCTTGGGCATCCTCGCATCTATTTGCGCATGGATGCCGAGCTCGGCTTCGTCGAATGCGGCTATTGCGACCGCCGCTTCATTCTCGAGGGGGGACCAGCGGACACGGCGGCGGCATGACCGCGGACCCGCGCCGCTTTCTCTATCGCAACCTCGACGCGGACGGCGCGAGGCGCCTCGCGGGGAAGCATCTCTCCGCTTGCGAGGACGGCGAGCTCTACCTCCAATACAGCGCCAGCGAGGCGTTCGGATTCGACGACGGCCGGCTGAAGACTGCCGATTATCACAGCACCTCGGGCTTTGGCCTGCGCGGAGTGACCGGGGAAACGACGGCGTTCGCCCATGCGAACGAGATCAGCGAGGCGGCGATCGAGCGGGCCGCCTCGACCCTGAAGCTGCTCGACCCGCGCAACGGCCCGCCCGCCGGAGCGCCGCAGCGCACCAACCAGGCGATGTACGGCGCCGACGACCCGCTTTCGCTCGTCCCCTTCGCCGACAAGGTCGCGCTGTGCCAGCGGATCGACGCCGCCGCGCGGGCGCGCGACCCGCGGGTCGCCCAGGTCAGCGTCGCCTTGGCGGCGAGCTGGAGCGTGATCGACATCGTCCGCGCCGACGGCTTCGTCACCCATGACGTGCGGCCGCTGGTCCGCCTCGGCGTGCAGATCGTCGCCGAGCAGAACGGGCGCCGCGAGACCGGCTATCACGGGCTCGGCGGCCGCTATCTCTATGACGGCCTGCTCGACGAGCGGACCTGGAGCCGGGCGATCGACGAGGCGCTGGCGCAGGCGCTCACCAACCTCGAATCGGTCGCGGCGCCGGCGGGCGAAATGCCGGTCGTGATGGGTCCCGGCTGGGCCGGAGTGATCCTCCACGAGGCGATCGGCCACGGGCTCGAGGGGGACTTCAACCGCAAGGGCACCTCGGCCTTCTCAGGGCGCATCGGCGAGCGGGTGGCGGCACCGGGAGTCACCATCGTCGACGACGGCGCGATCGAGCAGCGCCGCGGGTCGCTGACCATCGACGACGAGGGCACGCCGACGCGGCGGACCTGCCTGATCGAGGACGGCATCCTCAAGGGCTATCTGCAGGACCGGCTCAACGCGCGGTTGATGGGCATGGAGCCGACCGGCAACGGCCGCCGCGAGAGCTTCGCCCACGCGCCCATGCCGCGCATGACCAACACCTTCATGCTCGCCGGCACGGACGACCCCGGCGAACTGGTCGAACGGGTGAAGGACGGGATCTACGCCAAGAGCTTCGGCGGCGGGCAGGTCGACATCACCAGCGGCAAGTTCGTCTTCTCCTGCACGGAGGCCTACCGGATCCGTGGCGGCAAGATCGCCGAGCCGATCAAGGGCGCAACGCTGATCGGCGACGGGCCGACGGTGCTCACTCGGGTGAAGGGCAT
>DASUXP010000242.1:0-4079 GCA_036377835.1 Sphingomicrobium sp.
CTTGTAGTGCGGTGAAATTTCGGCAATCTTCGTCGCTTCGCGCGGCGCAGATCAGGCGCGGCAGTCTTCGATTACGCGCTCGACTTCGGCCCAGTTGGGGAGGACCAGCTGGGGGCCGCCGGTCAGCGTCACGGCGAGGCGGGCGCGGCTGAGCGCGAGGGCATCGAGCAAGGCATCGTAGGCGGTGAGGGTCACGCTCGCATTGCCGGTCGCGGGGTCGAAGCTGGCGGGGACGCTGCGGGTCATCGAGCTGGTCCACACGATCATGAACGGCGCGGCGCCGCTCGCCGGCTTGGAGATCCGCACCTGGCGCGAGGCGCGGCTGCACTGGACGGTGAGCTGCGTGCGTCCCGCCGCATCGCGGAACACGGACTCGCTGCCGCCAGCCGCGGGCGCATAGGCCCAGCTGCCGTTGAGCGGCGTCACGTAGGTCGGATCGGGGGTCGGGTCGGGCGCGGTGGACTGCGCGGCGAGCGGCGATGCGACGGCGAGCGCGGCGAGCGCCGCGAAAGGCTTGATGGTCATGACGGGGTCAGCGGCTCAAACGATCGACCTTGGCCTGAAGCTCCGCGAGCTCGGCGCGAAGCTCGTCGAGCTCGGTACCGCCCGGTTTCGGCGCCGGCTGCTTCTTGCCGGTGAACGCCTGGGCGGCGTCCTCGAACATCGCCATGTTGCGCTTGGCGAGGTCGGCGAACATGTTGTTGCCGAACGCCTCCTTGACCGAGCTCTGGTTGCGCTGGAAGGCGTCCATCGCCGCCTCGAGATATTGCGGCACGAAATTCTGCATCGAATTGCCGTAGAGGCCGATCAGCTGCTTCAAAAAGTTGATCGGAAGCATGGTCGTGCCGCGCGCTTCCTCCTCGACGATGATCTGGGTGAGCACCTGGCGGGTGATGTCCTCGCCGCTCTTGGCGTCGACCACCTCGAACTCGCGGCCCTCGCGCACCATTTGCGCCAGGCGGTCGAGGGTGATGTAGGCCGAGCTTTCGGTGTCATAAAGCCGGCGGTTCGCGTACTTCTTGATCGTCACCTTGGACGAAGACTTGGCCATGGACCGCTCCCGCAACGTGCAGCGCGATCTACTACCGGAGCATAGTGCGGTGCAACATGGGGCTGCGCGCGAGCATGCCCCGCGCCCGCTGCCCTTGTTCCTCGAGCTGGTGCGGCAGGTGTCGGAACGCGATCAGGTGCTGGCGCGCGACGCGCTGGCAGGCCTGCGAGCCTATGAAAGCGCGGGGCGCGCGGCGCTGCCCGAGCAGCGGCGCGAAGTGGCGCGGGTGCGCGGCGCGTGCCTCCGCGACCACGGCGGCTCAGGCCAGCCGGCATTGCTCGTCCCCTCGCTGATCAACCCGCCGCGAATCCTCGATCTCGATGCCGAGGTGTCGCTGGCCGACGCCGTGGCGGGGATGGGCCGGCGCGCGCTGCTGCTCGACTGGGGCAAAGCCGACGAGCGTGCGGAGCTCGACGTCGCCGGCCACGTCGAACATTTGCTGCTGCCCTTGCTGCGCAGCATCGGCGAGCCGGCGGCGCTGATCGGCTATTGCCTCGGCGGGACGATGGCGATTGCCGCGGCGAACCTGGTCGAGGCCGACCGGGTGGTCACGCTCGCCGCGCCGTGGGCTTTCGCGCGCTATCCCGAGCGGTCGCGGGCGGCGCTGGAGGAGATGTGGCGCAACGCCGAGCCGGCGGCGCGACGCCTCGGCGCGCTGCCGATGGAGGTTCTGCAGGCGGCCTTCTGGTCGCTCGACCCGGAGCGCACGGTGCGCAAGTTCGCCGAGTTCGGGCGGCTAGACCCGGCCGCCACGGAAGCGCGGCGGTTCGTCGCGCTCGAGGACTGGGCCAACGAGGGCGAGCCCTTGCCCTACCCCGCGGCGAAGGAGCTGATCGAGGGGTTGTTCGCCCGCGATTTGCCCGGCGCGGGGAAATGGCAGATCGACGGACGCGCGGTGTCTCAGGCCCTCCCCTGCCCGCTCCTCAGCCTCCTCGCCGAACGCGACACGATCGCCCCGCCCGAGACGGCGCCTGCAGGCGAATCGATGCGCGTTCCTGCGGGCCATGTCGGGATGATCGTCGGCTCGGCGCGCGGCCAGCTGCAGGAGCGCCTGCGCGGCTTCCTTGACCCCGCTTGCCGCTGACCCCACCTCAAGCTAAGCGCCAGCGCCACGCACCCATAGCTCAGCTGGATAGAGCGCTGCCCTCCGAAGGCAGAGGTCAGAGGTTCGAATCCTCTTGGGTGCGCCATTCCCACTTATCGCGATGCGATCTGCTGCGGCACGCAGTCGGCCCTGCTCAGCGGCGCTGGCGCATCGGCGCGCAGCTTCAGCCGCGGCGTCAGCTGCGTCAGGCGGCGCACATAAGCATCGGTGAAAACGGTCGCGCACTTGCGGTTGAGGTGCGACCATTCGGGCAAAGTCAGGTTCTGCGCCTGGGCCAGGTCGTCGGCGTGCACGCCGACGCTGTGCGTGTTGCGAAGCAGCGCGTCCCAGCCCCTGGTCTTGGGCACCTGCGCCTCCTCATTGACCCGAAGCTGGGGCGCGGAAGGCGGCCTTACGAACACCACTTCGCCGCCGCGAGCGCGGATCTTGTCGACCGCCGCCTTGGCCCGCGCCAACCCCTTGGCGATCAGCTGGGGCGTGAACGGAAATTTCTCCTTGAAGCCTTTCCAGGCCCAGCGCGACCGGGCGCGAATCACCGGGTCGTATTCGACGCGGGGCCACATCCACGTCGCGCGTTGCTCGCCGACCTCCTGAATCTTCCAGATGTCGTCCTTGGGCCCCTCGACCCCGGGCCGGAAATCGGGATCGAGCCGGTGCGCGAGCACGCTCAGCCGGTAATTGGCGTCTAGAAACGCGAGCCTGCGCTGAAGCATATGGTCGATCTCGATGCCGATGCGCCCCGAAGGCGAGGTGAAATCGCCGCGGCGGCGGACATAGGCGCCGTAGCCGTCGTATGGCTGGAAGAACATCGTGTCGGCGAGGCCGACGATCAGCAGCCCGTGGAAGTTCTCGTTGCTGGCCGCATCCTCGAGCAGGGTCAGCGCGCTGGTCCCGTGGATCGCAAGCTGCACCGGCCGTCTACCCGTAAGCGCTTCGAACCGATCGAGGTCCGTATCGAACAGGATTCGCGAATCCCCGACGATCGCGACGTCCGCGGCTTCAGAGCGCACCCGCTCCTTCACCCAGGCGACTTCGCTGTTGTCGAGATCCCCGGCGTGGAGATCGAGGCGCCGCGCATTCAGCTCCAGCGCCGTGACGCCGACCGCGAGTGCGGCGACGACGCCGACCATGATCCGGCCCCACGGCTGGTGCGGCACGTCGCGCGTCGGCACCGGCTGCGCCTGTCCGGGACGGTCGGACGCAGTTTGCCGCAGCCCGGCGGGAAGCGCGCCCTCGCGTTGAACGATGCCCTTTGGCGTTTCAGAACTGGAAGTAGATGAAGGCACTGCCTTTCCCCTGTTCCGCGACGATCGCGACCGCCATCAACGCCAGCAGTCCACCGATCAGCCAGGCAGGCGTTCGCTCGACTGCGATCTCCAGGGTCTTGTCGCGCATTGCCCAGTGGGTGGCGACGATCCCGCCGACGATCACGAGGGCGTAGAGCATCGGCAAAAGGGCAATCATCGGTACCGGGGCGGCGGCGCCGCCGACCATCGAAGTGAGCATGTGGGAAGCGACGGCGAAATCCTTGGCGCGGAAGAACACCCAGGTGATGTTGACCAGTGCGTAGGTCAGTATTCCGAGCGCGAAGATGGATGCAGGTCCCGGAGCCCAGCCGCGGAACTTGCCCCGCAGCCAGCGTTCGACCGCGAGATAGGTGCCGTGCAGCCCGCCCCACACGACGAACGTCCAGGCCGCGCCGTGCCACAGCCCGCCGAGCAGCATCGTCCCCATCAGCGCGGTGTAGGTCCGGGCCGGTCCGTGGCGGTTGCCGCCTAGCGGAATGTACAAATAGTCCCGCAGCCAGCTCGAAAGCGTGATGTGCCACCGACGCCAGAAGTCGGAAAAGCCGACCGCGGCATAGGGGAAGCGGAAATTATCGGGCATGGCGAAGCCGAGGCCCATCGCGACGCCGATCGCCGT
>DASUXP010000243.1:0-5630 GCA_036377835.1 Sphingomicrobium sp.
TGCTTGGCGAGGCTGCGGTAGGCCTTCTTGATCTCCGCCTCGCTCGCGCCGCGCTTCAGCCCCAAGCGTTGGTAGAGGTCCAGTGCCATTCACCCTTCCATGCCGCAGAGAGAAGCGCCTGACCAGATGGGTTGCGGTTCGCCGCGAGCCAAGCCTAAGGCCCGCCGCGGATGAAGGACCCCCTCGCCCTTTTCGATGAATGGCTGGCGGAAGCCTGCGCTTCCGAGCCCAACGACGCCAATGCCATGGCGCTCGCCACTGCCAGCTCGGATGGCGTGCCGTCAGTGCGCATGGTACTGCTCAAGAGCCACGGCCCGGACGGCTTCGTCTTCTTCACCAACGATGAGAGCGACAAGGGGCGCGACCTCGCCGAAAATCCGTCGGCGGCACTCCTCTTCCACTGGAAATCGCTGCGGCGCCAGGTGCGCGTCACCGGACCGGTCGGGCGCGTGTCGGACGCGGAAGCCGACGCATATTTCGCGACCCGGTCGCGCGATTCGCAGCTGGGCGCCTGGGCGTCGGACCAATCGCGCCCGCTCGAGAGCCGCGACCTGTTCGAAACCCGCTTCGAAGAGGTGAAGCGCAAGTTCGAAGGACGCGATGTCCCGCGCCCGCCGCATTGGGGCGGCTACCGTGTCGCGCCGCAAAGGATCGAATTCTGGCAGGACCGGCCGCACCGGCTCCACGAGCGGCGCCTGTTCACCGCGCAGGGTGACGGCGGCTGGACCGAAGGGCTGCTCTACCCGTGACCGACACTGCAGCCAGCCGCGACGAGCGCTCGCGCCTCACTGCGCGGGCGGCGATGGCGAGCATCGCCATGGCCGTCACCCTGATCGCGCTGAAGGCATGGGCCGCCTACCGCACCGACTCGACGGCAATGCTCGGCTCGCTCGCCGACAGCGGCCTCGACCTAGTCGCCAGCCTCGTCGTCCTGCTCGGCGTGCGCATTGCGGCGCAGCCGGCGGACCATGATCACCGCTTCGGCCACGGCAAGGCCGAGGCGCTTGCCGCCCTCGTCCAGGTCATCCTGATCAGCATCTCGGCGATCTTCATCGGCGCTCGCGCCGTGCAGCGGCTCGTCACCGGAGCGCAGACCGCGGAGGCGGAGCTCGGCATCGGCGTGTCACTCGTCGCGATGGTGCTGACCGTCGCGTTGATCAGCTACCAGCGGCACGTGGTTCGCCGCACCGGCTCGCTCGCCATCGGCACCGACCGCCTGCATTATTCCTCCGACCTGCTGCTCAACGGCTCGGTCATCGCGGCGCTGGTGCTCGACCAGTTCGCCGGCCTCACCGGTGCGGACGCGCTGTTCGGCCTGCTGATTGCGCTGTGGCTGCTGTGGGGCGCGTGGCGCGCATCGAGCCAGGCGTTCGACCAGCTGATGGACCGCGAGTGGCCCGACCACCTGCGCGAGCGCTTCCTCGCCGCGGCGAAGGATTATCCCGAGCTCGCCGGCCTGCACGACTTTCGCACGCGGACCAGCGGCACACATTATTTCGCCCAGTTCCACGTCTGGGTTCCGCCCGAATGGACCGTGCGCGAGGCCCACGACCGGCTCGACCGGATCGAGGAGGAGCTGCAGCAGCGCTTCCCCAACACCGAGATCCTGATCCACGTCGACCCGGAGGGCCAGACCGACCGCGAGACATTGCTGCCTCAGGAAATCACGGAGCGCGCGACATGACCAGCCTGCCCTTTTTCCAGGTCGATGCCTTCGCCGAGCGGCCGCTGACCGGCAACCCGGCCGCGGTGCTGCCGCTGGAGCGCTGGCTGGACGATGCGCTGATGCAGGCCATCGCCGCCGAGAATAACCTCAGCGAGACCGCCTTCACCGTGCCGAGCGAGGCCGAAGGCATCGACTTCGACCTGCGCTGGTTCACACCGACCGACGAGGTCGACCTGTGCGGCCATGCGACTCTGGCCGCGGGGCACGTGCTGATGACCGGCCAGCCGCTGCGCTTCGCGACGCGGGGCGGGACGCTGGTGGTCAGCCGCCGCGATGACCTTCTCGAACTCGACCTTCCCGCGGCCAAGCTCAGCGAGACCCGCGAGCCGGACATGTGCCGCGCGCTCGGGCTGCCCGACATGCCGGCGTGGTTCGCCGAAGGCTGCAACGATGCCGCGATCGTCGAAGTCGCCGACGAAGCCGCGGTCCGCGCGGTCACGCCGGATTTCGCGGCCCTCGCGAAAGTGCATCGGATGGCAATAGTGACCGCTCGCGGCGACCACGAGGACATCGCCAGCCGCGTTTTCGTCCCGTATCTCGGGATCGACGAGGACCCGGTGACCGGCTCGGCGCACGCCGCGCTGACGCCTTATTGGGCCGAGCGCCTCGGCCGCACCGAATTGACCGCCCTCCAGGCCAGCAGGCGCACCGGGCTTCTCCACTGCCAGCTCGAGGGCGAGCGAGTCCTGCTCGGCGGCCGTTGCCACACGGTGATCGTGGGGCAATTCCAACTGTGATCGGCCTCGCCGCTGCCTTTGCCCTCGCCGCTGCGACCCCCGCGACGGAGCGTGCGGCGATTCTCCAGGTCGTCGAGCGCATGGAAGCGGCGTGGAACCGGGGCGACTTTCGCGGCTATATGGCGGGGTTCAGGAACCCCGATGTGGTGTTCGTTTCCGGCGGCAAGTTCCAGCAGGGCTGGCAGGGCACGCTCGACCATTACATCCGCGACTATGGCGGCTCGCCCGAGCGGCGTGGGCGCCTGCATTTCTACAACATGAAGGTCGACCTGCTCGGCCCCGACGCGGCGATGCTGGTCGGCCAGTACCGGCTGGTCCGCGGCAAACGCGTGACGGAAGGCGTCAACACGCGGCTGTTCAGGAAATTCTACAGCCAGTGGCTCATCACCATGAACCACGTCTCGGCCTACGACGTCACTCGGAGCGCGCCAGAAGCTCGCTGAGGTCTTTCTTCCAGAAGGCCGCCCATGTGTGGGTGCCGTGGCCGTGCGTGTCGCTGCTCTCCGGGATCAGCCGGAACCGCGCATTCGTTCCCATGCGCTTCACCGCCTTCTGCGGCACGTCGAGGTTGCGCGGGTTGATGAAATCGTCGGCCGAATTGACCCACATGACCGGCGCCGTGATCGACTCGAGCTTCGGCCACGGATTGTAGTTTCGAGACGATTCGAACTGATAGACCATGTCGTTGGCGTCGAGATCGGCAATGCCGCTCTCCAGGCGTTGCTCGACATAGGCCTTCGCCGCTTCTCGCGTCGGGTATAGCTTCTGCAGGTTGAGCGGCGCCCCGCCGGCGATGACCAGGATCGACTCGGCGGTGCGCGAGCCCTGCTCCGGCTGCCGGGAATAATTGCCGCCGTTCCACGCCGGGTCCTTTTCGATCCCGTCGATCACCAATTGCCGCCACATGCGGTTGAGCCCGGCGATCTCGATCGGTTCGCAGGCGAGCGGCATCAGCGCGTCGGCGAAATCGGGATGAGTCTCGCCCCACACGAAGGCGTGCATGCAGCCCATCGACGTGCCCAAGATCAGCCTGAGGTGCTTGATGCCGAGGCCCTCGGCGAGCATCCGCCGCTGCGCCTCGACCATGTCGTCATAGTCGTATTTCGGGAAGCGCATCCTGAGGCCGTCCGAGGGCTTGGACGACTTGCCGTGGCCGATGTTGTCCGGGAGAATGACGAAGTAGCGGCGGATGTCGAGCGGCTGGCCGGGGCCGTAAAGCTCATCGGCGAATTGCGGCCGGAGGAACTGCTTGCCGTCGCCGCCGGTGCCGTGGAGCACCATCACGGCATTGTCGATCTCACCGGCCGAGTTGCGGTGCGGATTGCCGAGGGTCGTGTAGTGCATCCGAAGCTCCGGCATTGCCTCGCCCGAGCCGAAGCGGAAGTCCTTCAGCACCACATCGGCTTCACGGGTCGGCCACACCTTCGGAGCTGGGGCGGGTTGCGCGGCTTGGAGAGCGGCGGCGAGAAGCAACGCGAGCATGGATCACCTCATCCCTTGAGCTTGTCTTCGAGCGCATCGAGCAGCGGCAGCTGACTCGGAAGCATCAAGGCGCGCGCTTCGGCAAGCGGCATCCAGCGCGCCTCGGCGACTTCCGGAAAGCTCTGCCGCCGGCCGCTGCGCGGCGGCCATTCCAATTCGAACGCGTTCGAGCGGACCTCCGCGGCGTCGAGGTCGCCCTCGACGGCAAACGCGTCGACGAGCTTGCCGCCGGCCTGGCGGACGGTCGCGAGCCTGAACGGCACCGCCGTCAGCGCGGTCCCGGTCTCCTCGGCGAACTCGCGCAGCGCCGCCTCGGCCGGGGCCTCTCCCGGCTCGACCATGCCCTTGGGGATCATCCACGCGCCGGCGTCCTTGTTGCGCCAGAACGGCCCGCCCGGCTTGATCAACAGCACTTCGATCTCGCCTGAGCAGAGGCGGAACAGCAAAATCCCCGCGCTAGGCGGCGGCGGCATCCGTCACGCCCAGCTCGGCCGACATCGTCTCGGCGATCCAGCCCCCGCCGAGGAGGCGGGTTCCGTCATAGGCGACCGCCGCCTGCCCCGGCGCGACCCCATATTCCGGGCGGGCGAAGCGGATCCAGTCGCCGTCGAGCCTTGCGGGAACCGGCGGCGCAAGTGAGCGGACCTTCACCGCGACCTCCCGCTGCTCCTCGCCAATCCAGTTCCAGTCGCTGACCCGCATCGTGTCGACCGCGAGCGCGCGCCGCGGTCCGACCACGAGCCGCCGCGCGTCGGGCTCGATTCGAACGACGTAGAGCGGCTCGATCTGGCCGCCGATCTCGATCCCGCGGCGCTGGCCGACGGTGAAATGGACCACGCCGCGATGGCGGCCGAGCAGCCGTCCGTCGAGCCCGACGATGTCGCCGGGCGCGTCGGTCTCGGGCCGGATCCGCTTGACCAGGCCAGCATAGTCGCCGTCGGGGACGAAGCAGATGTCCTGGCTGTCGGGCTTCGCCGCCACCTCCAGCTCCAGCTCGGCGGCGATCCGCCGCACTTCGTCCTTGGGCAGGTCGCCGAGGGGGAAGCGAAGGAAACCGAGCTGCTCGCGGGTGGTGCCGTAGAGGAAATAGCTCTGGTCACGGCGGGGATCGGCCCCCTTGTGCAGCTCGGGACGCCCATCCCGCACCAGGCGGCGGACGTAATGGCCGGTGGCGAGGCAATCGGCGCCGAGCTCCTGCGCGAACGCGATGAGGTCGGTGAACTTCACGCCCTGGTTGCACAAGGCGCAGGGGATGGGCGTCCGCCCTTGCGCATATTCGTCGACGAACTTGTCGATCACGCCCGAGCGGAAGCGGCTCTCGTAGTCGAGCACGTAATGGGCGATGCCGAGGCGGTCGGCGACGGTCTTGGCGTCGTAGATGTCCTGCCCGGCGCAGCACGACCCCGAGCGACGGACCGCCTCCCCGTGGTCGTAGAGCTGGAGCGTGACCCCGATCACTTCGGCGCCGGTCCGCGCCGCGAGCGCGGCCGTGACCGAGCTGTCGACGCCGCCGGACATGGCGACGACGATGCGCGCATCGCCCGAACGGCGGCCAAGGTCGAAGTGGATGGTCATGGGATCAGCCGATGTGGGCGGTCTTTACCCGAATTTCACTCCTCGCGACTAGGGAAAGCTCAGGTGAGGTCTCCAGGGGGACGAATTGGCGCGTCACGAACCGGATATTC
>DASUXP010000244.1:0-2763 GCA_036377835.1 Sphingomicrobium sp.
ACCGTCGCACTCGAAGGCGACTTCGAAAGCGGCTCGCTCGTCGCCCGCTATTTCGCCGACGGAGTGCACTGCGCGACAGCCACGCTCGGGCGCGACCGCGTCAATCTCGAAGACGAGCTGTCGCTCGAACATCGTATCCACAGCTTGGAGGGCTGTCTGTGAATCTCGACCAGCAAAACAGCATGTTCAGCGTTGCCGACGCGGAGCCGTTCGAGAGCGGCCCGGCCGCGCGCGGTCCTTCCGTCGCCGAGATCGAGCAAGCGGTGCGCACGCTGCTGGCCGCGACTGGCGACGACCCGGCGCGCGAAGGCCTCCGCGACACCCCGGCGCGGGTCGCCCGCGCGTATGGCGAGTGGTTCGCGGGCTACCAGGTCGACCCGCGGAGCTTCCTCGGCTGCGTGTTCGACGAGACGGAGGGCTATGATGAGACGATCCTGCTGCGCGACATTCCGCTCGTGTCGACATGCGAGCACCATCTCGCGCCGATCACCGGCAAGGCCCACGTCGCCTATCGTCCGAACGGCCGGGTCGTCGGCATCTCCAAGCTATCGAGACTGGTGGACGGCTATGCCCGCAGGCTCCAGCTGCAGGAGCGGCTGACCAATCAGATCGGCCGCGCGCTCGACGAGGTGCTGCGCCCCGGAGGCGTCGCCGTGATCGTCGAGGCGACTCACGGCTGCATGACCACGCGCGGCGTCTGCCAGCATGGTGTTTCGATGGTGACCAAATGCTGGCTCGGCGATTTTCGGACCGACCCGGAGCTTCGCCGCGAGCTGATGCAATCTGTCGGCGGCTGCCGGGGCGATTGAGCCCAAACGTACGAAGCGGCCGCGCCCGGGTGGCACGACCGCTTCGGCGAGGCGCGTTCGTGTCTCGCTAAAAGACCACCCCGCACGCTCACCAACGCCCTAACGCGCTTGCAGTCCACAGTGCATTTGGCGCTGTCCCAGAGAGGGACAGGTCAGCCCTCCAGCGCCGCCATCAGGCTGGCGTTGCCGCCTGCCGCGGTCGTGTCGATGCAGGTCACGCGCTCGGTGGCGAAGCGCGCGACATAATGCGGCCCGCCCGCCTTCGGTCCGGTCCCGCTCAACCCTTCGCCGCCGAACGGCTGGCTTTCCACCACGGCGCCGATCTGGTTGCGGTTGACGTAGAAATTGCCGACCCGGGCATGCTCCTCGACATAGTCGCGGACGGTGTCGATTCGGCTCTGCAGGCCGATGGTCAGGCCGTATCCCGTCGCGTTGATCGCTTCGACCACCTCGCCAAGCTTTTCGCCGGGGAATCGCACGACGTGGAGGATCGGCCCGAAATTCTCGCGATTCAATTGGCTTAGCGACGATATTTCATAGAATGCGGGAACGACGAAACAGCCGTGCGCAGCTTCTTTCGGCTGCTCCAGGACGCAGACCCGTTTCGCGTTCGCATCGAGCCACTCGAGGTGATCGTCGAGGGCCTTCTTGGCGCCCTTGTCGATGACCGGCCCGACGTCGGTGGCAAGGTCGCTCGGGTCGCCGACGTCGAGCGCCTGCATCGCGCCGGCGATCATCCTGATCATGCTGTCGGCGACATCTTCCTGGACGAACAACACCCGCAAGGCCGAGCAGCGCTGGCCGGCGCTCTGAAACGCCGAGGAAATCACGTCGCGCGTGACCTGCTCGGGAAGCGCCGAGGAATCGACGATCATTGCATTCTGGCCGCCCGTTTCGGCGATGAACGGGATAATCGGCCCGTCGCGCTCGGCCAACGTGCGGTTGATGGTCCGCGCCGTCTCGGTCGAGCCGGTGAAGACGACGCCGGCAATCAGCGGATGCGCGGTGAGCGTACCGCCGACCACGCTCCCCGAGCCCGGTGCGAGCTGGACGATGTCCTTGGGAATGCCCGCCCGGTGCATCAGCTCGATCGCCAGTGCGCCAATCAGCGGCGTCTGCCCGGCCGGCTTGGCGACGACGGCGTTGCCCGCCGCCAGCGGCGCCGACACCAGGCCGGTGAAAATGGCGAGCGGGAAATTCCACGGGCTGATGCTGGCGAACACCCCGCGCCCGTGCAGGCGCAGCTCGTTCTGCTCGCCGGTCGGGCCGGGAAGTGGCATCGGCCGGGCGAACTGGCGGCGCGCCTCGGAGGCATAGAAGCGCAGGAAGTCGACCGCTTCGCGCACTTCGAGCACGGCATCGATCAGCGTCTTCCCGGCCTCGCGGATGCAGAGCGAGAAGAATTCCTCGCGATGCTCCTCGTAAAGGTCGGCCGCGCGGTCGAGCAGCTTCGCTCGAGCCTCGCCGCCGAATCCATCCCAGGCGATTTGGGCGGCATGCCCGGCGCGCACCATCCGGTCGACTTCGCCGGCGGTCGCTTCGAATACGGTGCCGACCTCGATTCGCCGATCGTGCGGCGAGGTGACTGCCCTGCCCTTGCCGGTGCCCAGCGTCGGCCTGGCCGCCCAGCTGCGCTGCTCCAGCGCTCCCAGCCGCTCCAGCAGCGGCTCGCGAACCAGCGGGTCCGACAAATCGATGCCGGCGCTGTTGTGGCGCTGCACGCCGAATATCTCGCGCGGAAGCACGATCTTAGGGTTGCGCTTCGGGGTCAGCTCATCGAGCTCGGCAACCGGATCGCGGATCAGTTCGTCCACCGACACCTGCTCGTCGGCGATGCGGTTGACGAAGCTCGAATTGGCCCCGTTCTCGAGCAGCCGCCGCACCAGATAGGCGAGCAGCTCCTTGTGGCTCCCGACGGGCGCATAGATGCGTACCGGGGTCCGCGGCTCTCCGA
>DASUXP010000245.1:0-2151 GCA_036377835.1 Sphingomicrobium sp.
CGGCGGACTTCGCCGGCCTCCAGCCGGACGACTTCGTCCACGTCCTCCTCGCCCGCTACGATCCCGGCGCGGGGATTGGCTGGCACCGGGACCGCGACGTGTTCGACCAGGTCGTCGGCGTGTCGCTGAGCAGCGCGGCGACACTTCGCTTTCGCCGCCGAACCGGAAATGGCTTCGATCGCGCCAAGGTCGAGCTGGAGCGGCGCTCGGCTTACCTGCTTTCGGGCGAATCGCGCTGGGAATGGGAGCACCGGATCACGCCTGGCGACGAGCTGCGCTTCTCGATCACCTTCCGCGCTTTGTCGGACAAGGGCCGCCGGATCGCCGCGAACTGAAGCGGAACGCTCCGCTACCGCAACGGGTTGTGGCGCCGTGCGCGAGTCGTTGCTCCTGCTGATCTTGCTCTCCGCATGTGCGAAGGGGCCGGAGGCCGATCTTCAATATATCAAGCAGGCGCGCTCGCTGGCGGCGGAATGGGCCTTGGTCAACGAGCAGGCCGCCGAGGGCAGGCTCACCGCCGCTTATGTCACCAGCATGCACAAGTGGTTCCGCGACGGCCTCGCGACCGCCAACCAGTCGCTGAGCCGCCCGGACGCGCGTTACGCGTTCGAGATCGATGCCTTGCTGAAGCAGCCCGACGACGCGCCGCCCGAGGAGCTTCGCGCCCACGCCGAGAAACTGAAGCAGATCGAGGACGGCCTTGAATCCGCTTGAGCTGACGCTCGGCATCATGACCGCGGTCGGCGGGTTCGTCGACATCAGCGAGCTGGTGTTCGCAGCCAAGGCCGGTTCGCAGTTCGGCTTTGCGCTCATCTGGGTGTTTGCGCTGTCGACCGTCGGAATCATCGTCTTCTCGGAAATGAGCGGGCGGGTCGCCGCGGTCGCCAAGCAGCCGGTGTTCAACCTGATGCGGCACCGGCTGGGGCTGAAGCTGGGCCTGGTCACGCTCGCCGCCTCGATCGTCAGCAACCTCATCACCTGCGCCGCCGAGCTCGGCGGCGTGGCGCTGATCCTCAACTACCTGACCGGTGCGCCTTATTTGCTGATGGCGGTGGTCATGGCGGCGGTGTTCGTGCTGTCGATCTGGGTCCTTCCGTTCAAGTGGATCGAGCGGGTCTACGGGCTGCTCGGCCTGTTCATGATCGTCTTCGCCGCCGCCCTCGTCGCCATCCACCCGCCATGGGACCGCATCGCCGCCGGCTTCGTCCCGCAGGTGCCGTCGGGGCTCAGCACCAAGGAGCTGCTGACCTTCGCCTATTTCGCGGTGGCGATCGTCAGCGCGGTCATGTTCCCCTACGAAGTCTATTTCTATTCCTCGGGCGGGATCGAGGAGGGCTGGGGACCCAAGGACCTGCTCACCAACCGGGTCACGAGCATCGTCGGAATGGGCCTAGGCTCGCTGCTTGCGATCGCGCTCCTGTCCAACTCGGCTCAGCTGTTCGGCCCGGTCAATGTCGATCCGGAAATTCCCGGCAGCGCCGCGCTCCAGGCGGCGATCCCGTTCGGCCGATGGGGGCTGATCCTGGCGCTGCTTGGCATGTTCTTCGCCGTCGCGGGCGCGGCCATCGAGACTTGCCTGGCCAACGCTTATTCGATCGCGCAATTCTTCGGCTGGATCTGGGGCCGGCACAAGAAGCCATGGGAGGCGCCGCGCTTCACCCTCACCTGGCTGGTCCTCTTCGCCCTCGCCTTGGCGATCATCCTCACCGGCGTGGACGTGATGAAGCTGGTCGAGTTCGCGGTGCTGTTCTCGATCCTCGTCCTGCCCTTGACCTATCTCCCACTGCTGCTCCTCGCGGGCGACAAGAAATATATGCGCGAGCATGTGAACGGCCGCCTCGCGAAGACGCTCGGCTGGCTCTATTTCGCGGTCATCGCCATTGCCGCAGTCGCGGCCTTGCCGCTGTTCATCCTCACCTCGGGAGGCAATGGATGACCCCCGACAGCCCGATCAAGCTGGTCAGCGAATTGCTCGACCTGGCGCTGATCGACAGCGAGGGCAAATATTGCGGGATCGTCGACGACGTCGAATTCAGCGGCGGCGCCGGTGGCGACCTGAAGCTCAAAGCGCTGCTGGTCGGTCCCGGCGCCTATGCCGGGCGCCTGCCGCGTTTCGCCATGAGCATCGTCAAGGCGATCGCCGGCGACCGC
>DASUXP010000246.1:0-2382 GCA_036377835.1 Sphingomicrobium sp.
GGCGCCGCCGCCGATCAGCAGTGTGCGGCGGTCGAGCCTCAACGGGCGTACTTGGCCTTCAATGCGCGCCGGTCGATCTTGCCGGTGCCGAGACGCGGCAGCGGCTCGGACGCGAAGATGAAGCGCTCGGGGATCTTGAACCTGGCCAGTTGCCCGTCGAGGAAGCCGCGCAGCCCCTCCTCCGTCACTTTCTCGCCGTCGTTCGGAAAGACGACCGCCACCGGCACTTCGCCGAGCCGTTCGTCGGGCGCGCCGAACACCGACACCTCGGCAATCGAGGGGCAGGCGTAGCAGGCCGCCTCCACCTCCGCCGCCGAAATGTTCTCGCCGCCGCGGATGATGATCTCCTTCTTGCGGTCGACGATGAACAGATAGCCGTCCTCGTCGAGATAGCCGATGTCGCCGCTTCGAACGAAGCCGTCCGCCGTGAACAGCTCCGCGGTCGCCTCCGCATTGCGCCAATAGCCCTTGATGTTGGCGGCGCTGCGGATGCCGATCTCGCCGACTTCGCCCGGCGGCAAATGCACGTCCCCGGGCCCCAGTATCACGCCCTCGATGATCGGAACCTGGGCGCGGCCCGTCGAGGCCGGCTTGGCGGCGTAATTGCCCCAGTAATTGGCGAAGCCGGCGGCGTTGGTCTCGGTGAGCCCGTAGCCGAGCGCGGGCTGCGCGTCGGGGAATTCTTCCCGCAGGCGCTCGACGTGGGTAACCGGCCGCGGCGCCCCGCCAGCGGTGATGTCGCGCAGCGACGAAAGGTCGTACTTTTCCCGGTCGGGGTGGTTCATGAGCTCGAGGCTCATCGTCGGAACCCCGACAAAATAGGTGATCTTCTCCTTCTCGATCAGCCGCAGCGCCTCGGTCGCGTCCCACTTCGGCATCACCACCATGCAGCGCCCGATGACGAAGCTGTTGAGCATCACCGGCACTTCGCCGGTGACGTGGAACAGGGGCGCGCTGAGCAGCGTCCGCGGCTGGCTCGCCGGAGCCCTCCCCTCCTCCGTGAGGATTCCGAGCAGGACGATCAAACCCATTGAATAGGCATAGGTCGCCGTGGTCACCGCGCGGTGAGTTGAAACGGCGCCCTTGGCCGCGCCGGTCGAGCCCGAGGTGAAGAGGATCGTCGCGTCGTCGTCCGGGGCGACCTCGGGCAGGACGCTATTCTCGTCGCGGTCGTGGAGCAGCTCGGCCATGGCCTGCTCGACCGGCTGCTCGACCGGAAGGCCGATCGTCTCGAAGCGGCCGCAGCGCTCGGCGATGCGCCTGGCGCGGGGCGGGTCGGCGATGATCAGCCTGGGCTCGGTCAGCAGGATCGCATGCTCCATCTCGGCCGGCTCCCACCAGCCGTTGAGCAGGGTCGCAACCCCGCCCGCCTTGATCACCGCCATGTAGGTCACGATCCACGACGGGCAGTTGCGCATCGCGATGGCGACGCGGTCGCCCTTGCCGATGCCGCGCGCAGCGAGCCCGTGAGCGGCGCATTCGGAGATTCGGTCGAGTTCGGCGAAGGTGAGCCGCTCGTCGCCAGCGACCACCGCCTCGACCTCGGCGTTGAGCGCCGAGAAGGTGCGGAACAGCGACGGCAAGGTGTCGGGGAAGTTGGTGACGATCGCCCGGCCCCGCGAGTCCTTGCCGATGACCAGCCGCCCGCCGGGCGCGGTCACCTGATCGAGCATCTGGTCGAATTTTCGGTCGAGCTCGGTCTGCATGGCGGCGCCTGGTCTCCTTTGCCTTTCCTGACAGGCACCTTATGAGGCGCAGACCCTGAAGGGGGAAGTCCTTGCAAGCCGCAGACCCGTCACAGTTCACCGCCTTCCCCGACCTCGGGCTTTCGCCGGTCGCGCTGCACATCTGGCGCTTCGACCTTCGCTGGTACAGCCTCGCCTATCTCGCCGGCATTTTCATCGGTTACTGGTACCTGCTGCGGCTGATCCGCCAGCCGGGCTCGCCGATGAGCCGCAAGCATGCCGACGACCTCGTCTTCTACGCCGCGCTCGGGATCATCCTCGGCGGGCGCATCGGCTATGTGCTGTTCTACAACCTCGGCAACTATCTCCAGCACCCGATCGAGATCCTGAAGCTGTGGGACGGCGGGATGTCGTTCCACGGAGGGGTCATCGGCACCTCGCTCGGCATCATCTACCTCGCGCACAAGGAGAAGCTGTCGTGGCTGCGGCTCCACGACTATGTCGCCTGCTGCGTGCCCTTCGGCCTGTTCTTCGGCCGGCTCGCCAATTTCGTGAACCAGGAGCTGTGGGGCCGCGCGACCGACGTCCCCTGGGCGATCCGCTTCGTCGAGGGGGTGGACATGTTCGGCCGCCCGATGCTCGGCCCGCCGCGCCATCCGAGCCAGCTCTACGAAGCCGTGCTCGAAGGGCTCGTCCT
>DASUXP010000247.1:0-13368 GCA_036377835.1 Sphingomicrobium sp.
CGCAACCTCGCCCAAGAAGCCGTCTCCGGCGGGCTCGCTCCCGACGCCATTGACGAGGAGACGATCTCGGCCGAGCTCGACACCCACGAATTGCCCGAGCTCGACCTTCTCATCCGCACCTCGGGCGAGGTCCGGCTGTCCAATTTCCTCCTGTGGCAGGCGGCTTACGCCGAGCTCCTGTTCCTCGACACTTTGTGGCCCGACTTCGACGAACAGGCCTTCGCTGACGCGCTCGACCGTTTCGCCCAGCGCCAGCGCCGCTTCGGCGGCCGGGAATCGACGGCTTGAACGAGCTCCTCGTCCGCACCCTCTCTTCCGTCGTGATGATCGCCATCGCCGTCACTGCGGCGGTGGCCGGAGGCTATGTCTTCGCCCTGCTCTGCGCCGCGGCGGCAACGGCAATCTATTACGAATGGAGCCGGATCGTCAGCGGCTGGGGACTCGGCTGGAAGGTCGCCGGCTTCTTCTATGCCCTGTTCCCGGCGCTCGCCCTGTTGTGGATCCGCGACCGCTCCGACGACCAGCTCGAGCTGCTGCTGTGGGTGTTCATTGTCACCTGGTCGACCGACATCGGCGCGTATTTCGTCGGTCGGGCGCTGGGGCGGAAGAAGCTCGCTCCTTCGATCAGCCCCGGGAAAACCCTCGCCGGCCTCTACGGGGGCGCCGCGGTCGCGGCCGTGCTCGGCGCCGCCTGGGCCGCTTATGCAGGCCTCAAGCCAGCGCTTTACGTGCTGGCGCCTCTTTTCGCCTTGACCGCGCAGGCAGGCGACCTGTTCGAAAGCTGGATGAAGCGGCGCGCGGGGGTGAAGGATTCGGGCAACTGGCTGCCGGGGCACGGCGGGGTGCTCGACCGCGTCGATGGACTGATCCCCGTCGCTGTCCTTACCGCCGCCGCCCAGCTATCGGGGCTCGCGTGAGACGCAGGATCGCGATCCTCGGAGCGACCGGCTCGATCGGCAAGTCGACGCTCGACCTGATCGAGCGCTCGCCCGAGCGATTCGAGGTTGTCGCCGTGACAGCCGCGACCAATTCCGAAGCACTGGCGGACATTGCCCGCCGCACCGGCGCCCGGCTGGCCGTGGTGGCGGACGACGCCCGCCTGTCGGATCTCGAGGAGCGGCTGGCCGGCACCGGCTGCCGCGCGGCGGCCGGCGAGGCGGCGCTGGTCGAGGCGGCGGCGTGCGAGGCCGAGCTGGTGATCGCCGCGATCGTCGGCTGCGCCGGGCTCTCGCCGGCGATGGCGGCGGTCGACGCCGGGAAAGCGGTTGCGCTCGCCAACAAGGAGGCGCTGGTCACCGCGGGCGCGCTAATGACCCGGGCCGCCGAGCGCTCGGGCGCGACCCTGCTTCCGGTCGACAGCGAGCATAATGCGATATTCCAATGCCTTGCGTGCAGCCGTAAAGAAGATGCCTCAAGGATCATCCTCACTGCCAGCGGTGGGCCCTTCCGCACAGCGAGCGCGGAAACGATGCGCGATGCCTCCCCGGCGCAGGCCGTCGCCCATCCCAAATGGTCGATGGGCGCCAAGATCTCGGTCGATTCGGCCACTTTGATGAACAAGGGCCTCGAGCTGATCGAGGCGCATTATCTGTTCGGATTGCCGTCGGAGCAGATCGACATCCTCATTCATCCGCAGTCGGTGGTCCATTCGCTGGTCGAGTTCGTCGACGGATCGGTGCTTGCCCAGCTCGGCAGCCCGGACATGCGCATCCCCATCGCTTATGCGCTCGCCTGGCCCGAGCGCATGGCCACGCCCGCCGAGCGGCTCGACCTCGCGTTGATTGCGAGACTGGAGTTCGAAGCGCCCGACCTGCAGCGCTTCCCGGCGCTGCGCCTGGCCCGCGAGGCGCTCGAGGCCGGGGGCTCGGCGGCGGTCGTGCTCAATGCCGCGAACGAGGTGGCCGTGGCGAGCTTCCTTGCCGGGGCGATCCGCTTCACCGACATCGCGGAGGCGGTCGCTCAGGCGCTGGACGAGAACCGCGAACCTGCGCCAGTCTCCATCGGCGACGTGCTCGAAATCGATCGCGGCACGAGAGCGCGGGTCGAGGCCGCATTGAAGGCGAGTTGTCACGGATGATCCCCCACGTTCCCCTCTGGCTGATCCTCGTCGCCTTCGTCTGCGCGCTTGGGCCGCTCGTCTTCTTCCACGAGCTCGGCCACTATCTCGTCGCCCGCTGGTTCAGGGTCCCCGCGGAGGTCTTCTCGATCGGCTTCGGGCGCGAGATCGTCGGCTGGACCGACAGGCAGGGCACGCGCTGGAAGGTCGGCTGGCTGCCGCTCGGCGGTTACGTCAAGTTCGTCGGCGACATGGGCCCGGCGAGCGCTCCCGTCGAGGAGAGTGACATCCCGCCCGGGGTGCGCGAGCGCAGCTTCCACCTGAAGCCGGTGTGGCAGCGATTCCTCATCGTGCTCGCCGGGCCGATGGCCAATTTCCTGCTCGCCATCCTCATCTTCGCCGCCTTCTTCAGCTTCGTCGGCACGCCGCGCGACAATATCGTCGGGGCGATCCAGCCGGGATCGGCTGCAGCGGCGTCGGGAATCCAGCCCGGCGACAGGATCATCTCGGTGGCCGATCGCGAGACGCCGACGTTCACCGACATTTTCGGCGTCGTCGCGGTGCGGCCGAACGAGACCGTCGACGTGAAGATCGAGCGCGGCGGCGCGGTTCGCGAGATCCAGGTGCGACTGGGCACCGACGAGATCGAGGATGGGACCGGGACGAAGTTCAAGCGCGGGCTGCTCGGGGTCTATCCGACGACGCAGGTGCGCGAGCCGGTGTCGGTGATCGACGCGGTGCCGATGGCGGTCAGCTACACCGTCGGCCTTACCCGCTCGATCGTGGACGGCCTGGTGCAGCTGGTGAAGGGGAGGGTGTCGCCGAAGCAGCTCGGCGGACCGATCAAGATCGCGCAGATCGCGGGCGAGGGCGCATCGCAGGGGCCGCTCGCCTTCGTCAGCCTGCTCGCCTTGCTCTCAATTAATCTCGGATTCATCAACCTCTTGCCAGTCCCGATGCTGGATGGCGGTCACCTGTTCTTCTACACTGTCGAAGCCGTTCGGCGGCGCCCGGTCAGCGCGAAGACTCTCGATTGGGCGTTCCGCGGAGGGCTTGCCGTCATCCTCGCGTTGCTGGTTTTCACCACAATCAATGATTTAGGGTCACTCGGTCTCTGGGACCGGCTTCAGCGCTTGATTGGTTAGGAGGCTTGGGGCAGGGCAATTTCAGGGGCATGGCGGCACGGCACGCCGCTGCACCATTCACGAAAAGGCGGGGTCGCGTGATTTCAGGTAAGATGAGTTTCAGCAAGCGCGCCGGCGCGATGCTCCTGGTCGGAACGGTGCTCGGTGGCACTGCTGCGCCCGCGCTGGCCCAGGCCACGGACCCGCTCGCGCCGGCCGCGCAGCCGGCGCCCGCTCCGGCGGCTGTTCCTCCGCCGGCGCCGGTCACGCGAGTGATCCGCTCCATCGCCGTCCGCGGCAACCAGCGCCTCGAGCCCGAAACGATTCGCGCCTACGCCAACCTCTCGCCCGGCCAGACCTACAGCGCCGAAACGCTCGACCAGGCGCTGAAGGACCTCTACGCGACCCAGCTCTTCGCCGACGTGACCTTCACCGGCACCGAGACCGGCGACATCGTCATCAACGTCCGCGAGAACCCGGTCATCAACCGCATCGTGCTCGAGGGCAACAAGAGGCTGAAGAGCGACAAGATCCAGCCCGAGATCAAGCTTGCGCCCCGCCAGATCTTCACCCGCTCCGCGGTTCGCGCCGACGTCGAACGGATCCTCGAGCTCTACCGCCGTCAGGGCCGCTTCGCCGCCCGGGTCGAGCCCAAGATCGTCCAGCTCGACCAGAACCGCGTCGACGTCGTCTTCGAGATTTACGAGGGCGACCAGTCGAAGGTGCGCAGCATCAACATCCTCGGCAACCAGGCGTTCGAGGACGAGCGGCTGCGCAAGGAGATGTTCACCCGCACCGCCGGCGGACTCCTCGGCTTCCTCAAGACGAACGACACCTACGACCCCGATCGCCTCGCCGCCGACCAGCAGAAGCTGCGCGCATTCTATCTGACCGAGGGCTATGCCGACTTCCGCGTCGTCTCGGCGCTCGCCGAGCTGACGCCCGACCGGCGCGACTTCGTCATCACCTACGTGATCGAGGAAGGCCCGCGCTATCACCTCGGCACGGTCGAGGCGGACAGCGCGCTGCGCGACTTCCCCGCCGACAAGGTCAAGCAGCTCGCCGGCCTCAAGCCCGGCAGCTGGTTCAACGCCAAGGCGGTCGAGGACGCGGTCACCAATTTGAACGAGGCGGCGGGCAATCTCGGCTATGCCTTCGCCGACATCAGCCCGGCCTATGAGCGCGACGCCGAAAAGCGGCTGATGAACCTCACCATCAAGGTGAACGAGAGCCCGCGCGTCTATGTCGAGCGGATCGACATCACCGGCAACGTCGTCACTCGCGACAAGGTGATCCGCCGTGAGTTCCGCCTGAACGAGGGCGACGCCTTCAACACGCTCAAGGTGAAGCGCAGCCAGGACCGCATCCAGAGCCTCGGCTTCTTCCAGGACAAGTTCGAGATCAAGCAGAACGAGGGCTCGGCGCCCGATCGCATCGTGCTCGGCGCCAACGTCGAGGAGAAGGCGACCGGCCAGCTCGCCTTGTCGGGAGGCTATTCGAGCCTCGAGCGCTTCGTCGTCCAGCTCGCGGTGGCGCAGAACAATTTCCGCGGCATGGGCCAGTCGCTCGACGCCAGCCTCAACTACTCGCGCTACGCGAAGTCGATCGAGCTCGGCTTCACCGAGCCCTATTTCCTCGACAAGCCCATCCTCCTCGGTGCGCAGCTGTTCCGGCGCGACTACAACAGCTTCAACTTCAATGGCGACGGCAACCGCAACCGCACTTACTCGCAGGTGACGACCGGCGGCCAGCTTCGCTCCGGCTTCCCCTTGACCGAGTTCATGAGCATGGGCCTGCGCTACGGCCTGTCGCAGGACAAGATCGAGCTCGACCGAAGCACCTTCTACAGCGACCTCGACGGCGACGGCACGCTGGAGTGCGACCCGCTGAAGGCCGGCCGTTACCTGTGCGACGAAATCGGCACCCGAACGACGTCGCTGTTCGGCTACACCATCGCCTTCGACAACACCAACGGCGTCCGTGCGACCCGCGGCCACCGGATCATCTTCTCGCAGGACGTGGCGGGGCTCGGCGGCGACGTGAAATATCTCCGCACCCGCGGCGACGTGACCAAGTACAAGGGCTTCGGCGGCGGCTGGATCTTCTCCGCCCATGCCGAGGGCGGGTACATCCACCCGCTGATGAGCTCGCCGGGCCCGGGCCGCGACGCTATTCGCCTGACCGACCGCTTCTTCGGCCCGCAGCTGCGCGGCTTCGACATCCGCGGCATCGGCCCCCGCATCCAGCGCGTGCCCTACAACATCGACGGCACGCTCGCGGAGGATAAGGCGCGCATCACCGACGCGCTCGGCGGCCGCGCTTATTACATGGGCCGGCTCGAGCTCGAGTTCCCGACCAGCTCCAGCCTGCGCAGCCTCGGCCTGCGCCCGTCGGCGTTCATCGACGTCGGCTCGCTGTGGAACATCAAGAGGCCGATCCTCACCGACGTGCAGAAGGTCTGCACCGCCGAAAACCTGCCGGCAAAAACCATCAACGGCGGCGCGGCCAATACCAACTGTACGCAGTTCAACGTGAACGGCATCACCGGCTATGCCGACGATTCGGCGCATTCCTCGCCCGGTTTCAAGGAGCTGTTCCTCGGCAATTCCGGCAAGCCGCGCCTGTCGATCGGCGTCGGCGTCAACTGGACCTCGCCGTTCGGCCCGCTCCGTATCGACATCGCCAAGGCCCTGCTCAAGCAGGACGGCGACGACACCAAATTGTTCAGCTTCAACGTAGGAACCCAATTCTGATGAAGACTTATCTGATTCCCGCCGCACTTGCGGCTTCGATGCTCGCGCCCGCCGCGGCCAATGCGCAGGCGGTCCCCGGCGCAGTCATCGCCGTCGTCGACCTCGAGAGGGTCACGTCCACCTGCAACGCCTGCAAGACCGCGCGGACCGCGCTGCAGGGCCAGCTGACGGCGCTTCAGAACCGCGAAAAGACTCTCGCCGGTCCGCTCGAGACCGAGGGCAGGTCGATCAAGGCCGCCGTCGATGCGCTGAAGGGCAAGCCGGTCGACGCCACGCTGCAGGCGCGTGCGGACGCGTGGGAGCAGAAGCGCGCCCAGGCAGCGCAGGAGCTGAGCCGTCAGCAAAACCAGATCCAGCGCAACCAGGGCTACATCACGCAGCAGATCAGCGCGAAGCTCAACCCGATCTACCAGCAGGTGATGCAGCGCCGCGGCGCCAACATCCTGATGGAAGTGGGCAACACGCTCGCGACCTCGACCGCGGTGGACGTCACCAACGACGTGCTCACCGCGCTCAACGCCGCGCTGCCGAGTATCCAGACGACTGCTCCCGCCCAGCCTCCGCAGCAGCAGCCGCAGGGCCGGTAAGCCGGCGGTGAGCGAGACTGCCGCAGCCGCCGCCATCGGCCCGCTCGACATCAAGCGGGTGATGGCGGCGCTGCCGCACCGCTACCCGATGCTGCTCGTCGACCGGGTCGAAAGCCTCGACCCGGAGAAGGGCATCGTCGCGATCAAGGCGGTGTCGATCAACGAGGAATATTTCCAGGGCCATTTCCCCGGCCGGCCGATCATGCCCGGCGTGCTCCAGGTCGAGGCGCTGGCCCAGGCGGCGGGCGTTCTCGCGGTCGAGAGCCTCGGCCTCGCCGGCTCGGGCAAGCTGGTCTATTTCATGTCGATCGACGGCGTGAAGTTCCGCAAGCCGGTCGAGCCCGGAGTGCTTCTGCGGCTCGAGGTCGAGTTCCTCCAGAAACGCTCGCGGGTGTGCAAGTTCGCCGGCCGCGCAACGCTCGACGGCGAGGTCGCCACCGAGTGCGAGTTCACGGCGATGATCGCCGATCCGCCAGCCTGACCCCAGCGAACAGCCCGCGCCCCTCGGTGCGGTAGCCGAACACGTCCTGGTAGCGCTGGTCGAGCAGGTTCGACCCGCGGGCGAACAGTTCGACGCCGGGCCTGACCGCAAAAGCGACCCGCGCGTCGATCAGCCAATAAGAGCCGAGCCCCACGCGGTCGAAGGGGAAGCTGTCGCGCTGGTCGGAATGGCGCCCGACATAAGCGATCGAGCCGCCGTAAGTGAGCTTCCGCCCCAAGGCGCCGTCGACGACGAGGGCGCCGCTGTGCCTCGGACGGCGAAGCTCGTGCACTTCGGTGAGCGCCGCGTCGTCGGGCTGGGTAGCATTGAGGAAGGCGTAATTGGCCGAGAGTCGCAGCTGGTCGGACATCCGCCACCCGACGCTCGCCTCGATCCCTGAGCGACGGCTCGTCGCGCTGCGATTGGCGGTGCTGAACAGCCCGGTCGCGAAGTCGAACACGTCGACGATCTCGGAATGGAGCTTCTGCCGATAGCCGGTGAGCGACGCGTCGACCGGGCCGCGGCGATAGCGCAGCGACAATTCGAGCCCGCGCGAGCTTTCAGGCGTGATCCCAGGATTACCGAGGAAGTTGTTGGGAAAGAAGCCGTAGAGGTCGAAGAAGGTCGGCTGGGCGATGCCTTCGCCATAGGATCCGGCGAGCGCGAACCCGTTGGCGATGGGCACGAGCAGCGAGGCGCGCATGGTAGTCGCGTCCTTGAACCGGTTGAACATGTCCCGGCGAAGCGCGAGGTCGGCGCTGACGCCTTTCGCCGTGCCGCGCCATTCGAAGGTCAGCGCGCGGTGGCTGCGGCTCCGGTCCTGGTTGGAAAAGCCGCCGTAGATGGTGTCGCGGGCGTGGAACGTCTCGCGCTCGGAATCGGCGGCAAGGATGAAGGTGCTGGCGAGCGGACCGATGGTGAGCCGCCGCTCGACCTGCGCACTCAAGGTCTGCCGCGACCCTCGGGTACGATTGACCTGATCGGCGTCGAGATAATTGCGATTGGACGAGCGGAGCAAAGCAGCGGCGAGCTGGCCCGACCAGGGACTGTCGCTACCCCCGATCCGCGCCCATGCACGTGCCCCGAAGAGCCGGTTGCGGCTGCTGTCGAGCGTGTCGGTATGGGCGAAAGTGACGGGATCGAAGCCATCGAACTGCGTCCCCCCGGTGAGCGCGAGGCCCGACGCGCCGAGCTCCACGTTGGCGAGAGGGCTCCAGGTGGCGCGGAGGCGACCCGAGAGGTTGCGGTAGCCGTCCTTGTCGCCATGGCCGTCGAAGCTGTCGATGCCGGTGGCGTGCTGCCAGCCGACGGCGCCCGCGACGCTGGCCCGGGTCCCGGCCCAGGTGCCGGACGCGCTCGCGCGGCGGAAGCCGAAGGCGCCGGCTTCGGCGCTCGCCCGGGCGCCCGGCGAATCGGCGACTCCGTTGATTGCGATCACGCCGCCGATCGCCTCCGAGCCCCACAGCGCCGACTGCGGGCCGCGCACCACCTCGATGCGCGAGGCGAGATCGGCGTTCAACAGCTCGAAGCGGGGGAAATCACCGCTCGCGGGGTCGTTCACCCGGATGCCGTCGACGAACAGCAAGGTGTGATTGACCTCTGCGCCGCGGATTCGGACTTCGGTGAACGACCCCGCCGGACCCGATGCAGAGACGGAAACAGAGGGCGTCAGCCGGAGCAGGGCAGGGATCAGCGGCTCGTCGAGGCGCTCGATTCGCGCGGCGTCGATGATGGTGAAGCTCGCCGCGGCTTCGGATTCGCTCTCAGGCACGCGCGAGGCGGTGATGACGATCTGACCGGAATCTATTGAGGCGATGTCGGTGGGTATCGCAGGCATGGGCATCCTCCTGTTGACGAACCTGTCGTCACGGAGGGATGCGCCCGCTTGTCCGCGGCAGCGTGCCCACGCCCCGCGGCTGGTCCCGGCCAGGGAAACGGACGACTGACCAGGGCAGGTTCCTGACTTCCCCCGCCGAGGCGAGGGTCACAGTTGCGGGCACAGCGCCGGATTCGCACCGGCTTCCCTTTGAACCGCCCCCGCTCCGCCGTAGCTCCGAACGAGCGTAGGGGGATGGGCGGCACCCTGGTCGGCGGCGGTGCTAGGGGAGGTGCGAGCGGGCTGTCAAATTGCGTTGGCCGGCATTATGCAGGCGGCCATGACGACCAACCACGCCCGACTTGTCGCACTCCTGTCCGCCATTCTCGCCGCCGCCGCGCTGCGCCTCGTGCCGCATCCTCCGAATTTCACGCCGATCGGGGCCATGGCCCTGTTCAGCGGCGCTTATGTCGGCCGCCGGGCGCTGGCCTTCGTCGCGCCTCTTGCGGCACTCCTGCTCAGCGACCTGGTGCTCGGCTTCCACTCGGGCATGCCGTTCGTCTACGCCAGCGTCGCCGCCATCGCGGCGCTCGGCTTCATCGCCTTGTCGCGGGTGACGCTGCTTCGCCTGGCAGGGGCGGCGGTCGCGAGCTCGGTCCTGTTTTTCGCGGTGACCAATTTCGGCACCTGGCTGCTGAGCGGCATGTACCCGATGAGCGCATCGGGCCTCGCCGCCTGCTACGTCGCGGCGATTCCCTTCTTCCAGAACACGCTCGCCGGCGATCTCTTCTACACCGGGCTGCTGTTCGGCGGTTTCGCCTTGCTCGAGCGCGTGCTTCCGGTTCTGAGGCCGCAGCCCGCCTTGGTTGCAACTTCGCCGCGCACCCTGTAGAGGCGCGCGCTCAACCTTGCGGAGCTGGTCGGAAACCAGCCGCTAACCCAAGGAAAACACGCAATGAAATCCGGTATCCATCCCGATTATCACATGATCAACGTCGAAATGACGGACGGCACCAAGTTTCAGCTCCGCTCGACCTGGGGCAAGGAAGGCGACACGCTCCACCTCGACGTCGATCCCAAGGTGCACCCGGCATGGACCGGCGGCCAGCAGAAGCTCGTCGACAGCGGCGGCCAGGTCGCCCGCTTCAACAAGCGCTTCGGCGGACTGACGCTCGGCAAGAAATGACGGCTGAAGGCCGTCATCCCGGACTTTGATCCGGGATCCATCTCGATGAGCTTCCGTGAAGCGCCGCGGGTCGAGACGGAGCGGCTGGTCCTGCGCCCGTGGCGCAAGGACGATTTCCGGCCGTATCACGCGATCCTCCAGCACCCCGACGTGCATCGCCATTTCGGCCCCAATCCAATGGCGGCCGAGGACTGCTGGCGGCGGCTGATGGCCTCGGTCGGCGGCTGGCAGCTCAACGGCTTCGGCACCTGGGCGGTGGAGCGGAAGAGCGACGGCAGGCTGGTCGGCAATGTCGGCCTGTTCACCGCCTGGCGCGGCCTCGACCCCGAGTTCGGCGAGGAGCCGGAGATGGGCTGGATCATGTCGGCCGAGACCCACGGGCAGGGGCTCGCGTCGGAATCCTGCCATGCCGCGCTCGACTGGGCGCAGGCCAACCTCGATCCCACGCCGATCTGGGCGATCATCGCGCCGGCGAACGAGCCGTCGCTGAAGCTGGCCCAGCGCCTCGGCTTCGAGCGGGTGCACGAGACGCTCTACCATGACGATCCGACGGTGGTGCTGAAGCGTCCCGCCTGGGCCTGACTTTACCAGCCGCCTCCGCCGCCGCCGCCACCGCCGCCACCCGACGATCCGCCTCCGCCCGAGCCGCTGCTCGAGCCTGGTGCCGTCGATGCCGAGCTGATGGTGCTCGCCAGCGAGGAGCCCACCGTGTCGGCGAAGCGGCCGGGATTGTCCCACGGGCTGTTCGATCCGGCATACCAGGCGAAGCCCTGCTGCCCCGATGCCGCGGCGGCGGCGAGAACCCCGGCGAAGCGGTCAGCCCAGCGGTTCTCCACTCCGAGGGCGATCGCATAAGGCAGATATTTCTCGAAAATCTCGGGCGTGTCGGCGGGCGCGGTCATCCGGTCGAGCCGCTCGCGCTCGGTGATCGAGAGATACTGCTTGAAGCCGGCGATATGGTCGAGGACCGCACGGCCTTCCTTGGTCGGCGCCGCGATCCACCAGAAGGCGGAGATCACGACGGGTAGGGCGAGGAGCGGAAGGACCACGGGCAGTGCCCAGCCGCTGTTCAGCGCCTGGAAGAAGAGCGGCATCCCGGTGGTGAAGGCAACGGCCATGCCGCCGAAGGCGATGCCTCCGAGCAGGCACTTGCCGGCGGTGGAAGAGCCCTTGATCACCATCGACAGCAAGGCGGCGACGACGAGGCCGCCGAGGGTGACGCCGATCTGCCACAGCGCCGCGCCGTCGGTGGCCGCGGCGACCGCAGCGCCGGTCAACCACAGGATGGCGAGGAACAGCAGCAGGCCGGCGACCGCCCATCCAAAGTTGCGGTTGAACATCTTGCCTTCGTATTTCTTCTTGAGAACGTCCGACAAGCTGCTCATCGCAGAAGAGAATTTGGTGTGATTCTTTTGCTCCATCATGATCGATTCGCCGGTCATGCAAAGCTCGCGGAGCGCAGCTTCCTCGTCGGGCGGAAGAGGGGTCGAGCTCGACAGCCGCTCCAGCCGCGTCTTGTCGCCCGAGAACCAGCCGCCTTCCGTCTCGGTAAGCTTGATGTGACCGCGCACGCCCATGTCGACCAGCGCCGCGGCGAAGGCGCGGTTGTCGGCGCCCATTTCGGTGACATAGCGCATTCCGGCCGGCGTCAGGTCGTCAGGCGGGGAGAAGAGGGGGACTACGGTCCCCGGGCGCGGGTTTCGGCCCGCGCGCTTCCAGGCGACGAAATAGAAACCGAGCAGCCCGAGCAGCCCGAGCCCGCCGACGACGGGCGGTCCGTAGTCGCTGAGCAGCCACAAGGCCTGGTCGGACTTGCGCGGGTCGGCGACGACGCCCTTGGGGAAGGCGACGGCGACCGTCAGCCCCTCATAGGGCCCGAGCGGCTGGGTGGTGCGGAAGGTAATGTCGCCCGCCGTCTCGGCGACCACCGCGGCGTTCGCGGCCGTCGAGCCTTGCGGGCCGGTATAGACCGCGTGCTGACCGAAGGGGACCGCTTGCGGCAGCCGAATGCGCGCCTCGGCGACGTCGATGGGGAACATCCAGCCGTTCCCGGTGGCGTTCCAGTAGAGCTCATCGAAGTCCTTGAAGCGCCCGAGCTGGCGGGTCGTGCGATAGCGGATGACATAGCGGTGCTCGCCGGTGTCGACGTAGGTCTCCGGATCGCCGATCTTGATCCGGGCGCCGTTGCCGATGGATTCCACGGATGCGGGCACGGTGCCGCCATCGAGCGTGGTTCCCTGGAGCTTGAAACCGACATGGACCGTCTCGCCGCGCTTGCCCCGATAGCGCGTCGGGAAGTCGCGGAAGATTCCGTGATTGATGTTGATATGCTCGACGTTGACGTCGATCGTCTCGGTCACCTCGAGCGAGGCATCCGGCTGGATCTGGACGTCGCTGACGAAGCGGAGGATGCGCTCGTCGGCATGCGCTGCCGCCGGCGCCAGAGCGAGCAGGAGGGCCGCGGCGGCCCGAATGAGGCCCCGCACGGTCAGGCCGCCGGCCGGTCGAACGATACTTTCGGGGCGGTCTGGATGCTCTGGTCAGCATCCTCGTAGAAGGGTTCCTCGGTGAAGCCCATCGGCCGCGCGATCAGCACCGGCGGAAAGCTTTGGATGGTCGAATTGAGGTCGCGGACGGTCGCGTTGTAATAGCGCCGGGCGCTCTGCAGCTCGCCCTCGATGTTCGCCAGCTGGTCCTGCAGCTGGAGGAAATTGGTGTTGGCCTTAAGCTCGGGATAGGCCTCGGCGACGGCGAAGAGACGCCCCAGCATCCCGGTCATCTGCATGTCCGCCTGGGCCGTTGCCTGCACACTTCCCGCAGTCAGGGCCGCCGAGCGGTTGCGGCTCACCTCCTCGAAGACCTCGCGCTCGTGGGTCGCATAGCCCTGCACGGTCTCGACGAGGTTGGGGATGAGGTCGGCGCGGCGGCGGAGCTGGACAGTGATCCCGCTGAACCCTTCCTTCACCAGGGCCCGCAGTCGGACCAGCCGGTTGTAGATGCCGATCACGTACAGCAGCAGCAGTACGATGACCGCGAGAATGACCCAGCCGATGATGCCCATGTGAACGCCCCCGTTCGTTATGCGGCGAGCATAGGGTTGTTTGGAACGGCCGCAAAGCCGTCATTGCGAGCGCAGCGAAGCAATCCAGCGCGGCAACTGGATTGCCGCGGCTCCTTCGGAGCCTCGCAATGACGGCTTAAAAGGCTGAAAGGCCCGTGATGGCACGACCCATGATCAGTGCGTGGACGTCGTGCGTGCCCTCGTAGGTGTTCACCGTCTCGAGGTTCGCCGCGTGGCGCATCACCTGGAACTCGGCGGAAATGCCGTTGCCGCCGTGCATGTCGCGGGCGATGCGGGCGATCTC
>DASUXP010000248.1:0-7548 GCA_036377835.1 Sphingomicrobium sp.
GGACGGCGGCGAGGACGCCACCTTGGCGATCTTCGGGGCTTGTGCCGCTGGCGAAGCAGCGGCCTTCTTGGCGGTTCGCGCCACGGCATCCTCTTCGGGTCTAGGTGATGGTGCGGGCCTATAGGTGCCGCGCCCCGCGGCGGCAATGGTCAGTCGCCCGCGACCAGCGCCGTCACCATCCACTTGCCGCCCCGCTTCTCGATGTAGAAGCGCTGGCCCATCGGCCCGGCGAGCTCGGAGTCCATCAGCCAACCTTTGCGCCCGTCGCGAAGCACCACTTCGGTCTGGAAATCGTTGCCGGGGATGATCTTGACCACGTTCCAGGCGAGCGTCGCGATGGCCGGACCGCCGTGCTCCGGCGTCTTGCGCAGCCGGGAGCCGGGCAGCACCACCATCAGATAGTCCGCGTCCGGCGTTTGGGCCCACGCATCGGACTGCACGACGAGCGATGGGATGACCCGCGCGGCCCCCGACCGGGCGCAGCCGAGCCTGATCACCTGCTGCAGCTCCATCCAATATTCGTCCCCGGCGTCGTCAATGATTTTGCCCACTGCCGCGGGGCCCTGCTCTCCCCCGAAACCGGCGGTCGCGTCGGCGGCGATCAGCCGCAGCAGGCCGGCGCGATCCTTGCTGAGCACGGCGCGGGTGAGCTTCTGGCGAAAGGCGGTGAACGACGGGTCGCCGCCGCACTGCTCGACCGGCGGGAGCTTGCGCGGCAGCGGTGCCGCGGGCGCGGACGCGGACAGCGGCACCAGCGCGACGGCGAGGAGGAGTTTCCCCGCGCGATCAATCCAGCGGAATGATGACCTCATCCGGCCGGACCAGCCCGAGGTCCTTGCGCACCAGCTCATCGGCCATGTCGGGGTCGGCTTTCCTGGGATCGAGCAATTGCGAGCGATGGCGAAGCTGCGTCTTTTGCTGCTCGAGCTGCGCCAGCTCCGTCTGCCGTTCCTTCAGCGCACGGTGATAGCCGCCCCAGGCGAGCAGCCCGTTCGGCCCCGCGACGGCGTGGCCGGCAAAGGTCCCGACCACGATCAGCGCCAGCGCCGGCATCGCCGAGCGGCGGACGAGATCGAAAATCCGGTTGCGCCCCCTCATGGTTCGCGAAGGGAATCACGAAGCCGTCGAGAAGGCAAGCCCAAACGAATGATTTGGTGGATATTTCGCCGATAAGCGGGGATAAGGCTGTGGATCAGCTCGGCCGATAGGCCTTCAGCGCCGCGCGCCCGGGATAGCGCGCCGCGTCGCCCAACTCCTCCTCGGTCCGCAGCAGCTGATTGTACTTCGCCGTGCGATCCGACCGCGCCAGGCTGCCCGTCTTGATCTGTCCGGTCGACAGAGCGACCGCGAGGTCGGCGATGGTCGAATCCTCGGTTTCGCCGGAGCGGTGCGACATCACCGCGGTATAGCCGCTGGTTTGCGCCAGCCGCACGGCCGCGATGGTCTCGGTCAGCGTGCCGATCTGGTTGACCTTGATCAGGATCGAATTGGCGATGCCGTCGGCGATGCCCTTTTGGAGCCGCTTCACGTTGGTGACGAACAAATCGTCGCCGACCAGCTGGACGCGCCCGCCGAGCTTCTCCGTCAGCAGCTTCCACCCCTGCCAATCGTCCTCGGCCATGCCATCCTCGAGCGAGGCGATCGGATAGTCCGCGGCCAGCGCGGACCAATAGTCCACCATCTCGGCCGGGCTGAGGCTCTTGCCCTCGCCGGCCAGTTCGTAGCGGCCGCCCTTGAAGAACTCGCTCGCCGCCGGGTCCATCGCCAGCAGCACCTCGTCGCCGGGACGGTAGCCGGCGCTCTCGATAGCGCGCAGGATGAAATCGAGCGCCTCTCGCGCGGACTTGAGATCCGGTGCGAACCCGCCCTCATCGCCCACGGCAGTCGAAAAGCCCGCCTCGTGCAGCGCGCTTTTGAGCGCGTGAAAAATCTCCGCTCCGCAACGCAGCCCTTCGGCGAAATCGGGGGCGCCGACCGGCATCACCATGAATTCCTGGAAGTCGATGCCGTTGTCGGCATGCACGCCGCCGTTCAAAATGTTCATCATCGGCACCGGCAGCAGGTTCGCCTCCACCCCGCCGACGTAGCGGTAAAGCGGCATTCCCAGCGCATCCGCCGCCGCCTTGGCCGTCGCCAGGCTGACACCGAGGATCGCATTGGCCCCGAGCCGGCCCTTGTTCTCGGTCCCGTCGAGCGCGATCAGCGCGGCGTCGAGCTCGGCCTGGTCCTCGGCCTCGCGGCCGACGATCTCCTCGGCGATTTCGCCGTTCACCGCCCGGACCGCCTTTTCGACGCCCTTGCCGCCCCAGCGGCTCTTGTCGCCGTCGCGCAGCTCGACCGCCTCGTGCGCGCCGGTCGAGGCGCCCGAAGGCACCGCGGCGCGGCCCATGCTCCCATCTTCCAGCGTGACGTCGACCTCCACCGTCGGGTTGCCGCGGCTGTCGAGGATCTGGCGGGCGTGCACGTCGGCGATTGCGGTCATGTCTTCCCTTCTTGCGGAGGCGTAACGATATGGGTGTATGACTGGCCCTAAAGTGGGCAGCCGAGGCGTGCAACTTTCGGTCCGGCACGCCGGAACGAAGGTGGCGGACGCAGGGTTGAGTCGGCCAAAGGAGGATTGGACATGGCTGAGAACGAGACCGCACTTCCCGACGGCACCGACAAGGTGATCGCCGGAGCTTCGTCGGGCGGCACCGTCACTGCCGACACGACGCTCGTCACCGAGCGTGAGATCGCCGCACCGGACGGCGATGCGGAGCGCCCGGTGAGCGGCAGCGGAAGCGCCGAAGGCGGGCTGGCGGACCGCTTCCGCAAGGGGCGCGAGAATTTCTCCACCCAGGCGGGAGAACGGGCGCGAGGCCTCGTCAGCCAGGGCCTCGAGCGCTCCGCCGAAGCGCTCGGCAACGTCGCCAGGATGGTCGGCGACACGGCTCCGGGGATCGAGGAGCGGCTCGGCGCCGAATATGGCGACTATGCCCGCCGCGCCGCGTCGGCGATCGAGAATGCCGCCAATACCATCGCCGGCAAGGACCCCGACGAGCTGATCGACGACACCCGTGAGTTCGTCCGCAACAGCCCCGGGCTCGCGCTCGCCGGAGCGGCGATCGTCGGCTTCGTCGTCGCCCGGCTGGTGAAGACCGGCCTGTCGCGCGACGAGGACAATGACGAGGATTGATGTTGAAGCGGACTGAATCGGCAGCGGAGCCGCCCGAGGAGCGGCCGGTCGGCGAGCTGGTCCAGCAGCTCGTCGAGGATGGCAAGGCCTATGCCCGCGCCGAGCTCGACGTCGCCAAGGCCATCGCGGCGAGCAAGGCAAAGGCGCTCGCCTGGCCGGTGGGAATGCTGTTCGCGGCCCTGCTCGTGACGCAGGCCGCGGTGACGGTGCTCGCCGTGGCGACCTTCTACGTGCTGTCGCTGGTGATGAACGTCGTTTTTGCCGGCATCCTCGCGGCGGCGATCTTCGCGCTCATCGCCGGCTGGCTCGGCTGGTACGCCCTCCAGCGTGTGAAGCAGGACCTGTGAGGGCCGATCCGCCCGAGGTCCTGGCTGCCCGCGCCGAGGCCGACGCCGCCCGTTCAAGGCTGATGTCGAGGGCGCACCAGCTGCAGGAGCGGCTGAGCCCGAAGACCCTCACCCGCGACGCGTGGGAGGGTGCGAAGATGAAGGGCGCCGATCTGGTCGAGGACGCGGTTGATGCGGTTCGCGCCCGCCCGCTGGCGGTCACCGGAATCGTCGCGGCGATCACCATGTTCCTCGCCCGCGAGCCGCTGATGGGCCTCGCGAACAAGCTGGCCGGCGGCGTCAAGGGCAAGGCATCGAAGAAACGCAAGCAGGACAAGATGGAGGCCAAGGATGACGGACGAGAGAAGCAGCGCAGCTGAATCGAGCCAGGGCAGCGCAAGCACCAGTGCCCGCCAGCGCGCGATCGAAGCCTATGAATCGGCCCGCGACAGCGTCTCGGGCGCTGGCCGCCGGGCGGCGGACACGCTGACCGAAGCGCCGCTGATCGCGCTCGCCGGCGGACTCGCCGCGGGGGCGCTCATCGCCGCTTTGCTGCCACGCACGCGGACCGAGGCGCGGCTGGTCGGCCCGACCGCCCGCCGGGTAAAGGACACGGCGAGCGCAGCCTATCGCGCGGCAAAGGACACCGGCACCGACCGGTTGGGTGAGCTCGGCCTTACCCGCGAGAAGGGCGAGGAAACCATCCGCTCGCTGTTCCAGGGCGTCGCCGATGCCGCCAAGGCATCCGGTCAGGCGGCGATGGACGCCGCGCGCAACCCCAAGGGCTGATGCAAGCCCGCAAATCCTGCTAGCGGGGGGCCATGAGCAAGCTTCACCTCGTGTTCGGCGGGCGCGTCAAGGATCCGCGCGGCCTCGATTTCGACATGAAGACGATCGACCTCGTCGGCGTCTTCGACAGCTATGCCGCGGCCGAGGATGCCTGGCGCGGCAAGGCCCAGCGCACCGTCGACGATGCCGAGATGAAATATGTCGTCGTCCACCTCCACCGCCTCCTGGAGCCCGACACCGACGGCATTGCGCGCCCGAAGGAACCTGCCGGCTAGGCGATCCCTTCGCCCCCGTTCATCCTGAGTAGGGACTGAGCACGCGAAGCGTGTCGAAGCCTGTCCTGAGCGACGCCGCAGGCGGCGTCGAAGGGGCCCGTATCGAAGGGCCGTCCTTCGATACGCCATTTCGACTTCGCTCAATGGCTACTCAGGATGAGCGGGTTTGTGGCTAGGCGCTCCGGTAGCGCCACAGCAGCAGAGGGCGCTGCAGCAGCAGCCCGGCGAGGAAGCCGCCGATGTGCGCCGGGGTGGCGAGCAGATAACCCTGACCGCCGGCGAGCCAGCCCATCATCGCCTGCAGTACCGTCCAGGCGACGAGCAGCCAGGCGATGTTGATCCAGCGGTTGAGCCGTGGCGACCTCGACACCTGCCGCGCGCGCCCGAAGCTGAGCGCAAAGGCGCCGATGGCCGCGCTGATCGCGCCGCTGGCGCCCACCATCGGGATGACGCCCATCGGGCTGGTCGCCCATTGCGCGATCGCCGCGGCATAGGCGCCGACGAGGTAGAGCAGCACCAGGCTCGCTTTTCCGAGCACCCGCTCGACCGCGTTGCCGCACCAGATGAAGATGATGAGGTTGAGCGCGAGGTGGAGAATGCCCGAATGGACCACGGTCGCCGTCAGCGGCGTCAGGATCGCCGGCACCGCGGGCCACGGCACCTGCGCCCCGCTGAAGCGGGCGGGAATGAAGCCGAGCGTCGCCGCGGCCCAGCCGTCCGCGCCCATTACCACCGTCACCACCCACGCCAGCGCCGTCAAAGCGGCGATGGCAAAGGTCGCGGTGCGGGGAATCCGATCCATGGCGCGGATCAGAGGAATTCGATCTTCTTGACCTCGTAATAGCGGTCGCCGGACGGGGTCGACACCTCGACCTCCTCGCCCTTCTGGCGGCCGATCAGCGCCCGGCCGAGCGGCGAATTGTAGCTGATCCGCCCGGCGTTGGCGTCGGCCTCGGCCTGTCCGACCAGCTGGTATTTCACCTTCTTCTCGTCCTCGTCGACCAGAGTCACGGTCGCCCCGAACACGACCTTGTCGCCCGACAGGCTCTTGGGGTCGATGACCATCGCGCGGCTCAAGCGATCCTCGAGATCGGCGATCGTCGCCTCGATGTGGCCCTGGCGCTCCTTCGCCGCATGATATTCGGCATTCTCGCTGAGGTCGCCGTGCGCGCGCGCCGCCTCGATCGCTTCCACGATCGCCGGGCGCTCCTCGCTCTTCAGCCGGCGCAGCTCGTCGTTGAGCTTGCGATGGCCCTCTTCCAGCATCGGGACCTTGTCGGCGCTCGCCATGATCGAAATTTCCTTCTCAAAAACTTGCCCCGGCGTGCCGTCAGGCCCGCGACGAAGGCGAAATGTGTGGAGGCTCCAGTCCTTCAGGAGGCGGAATAATAGGATTGGAGCGAGGCGACTTCAAGCGCGTGCCCCCGCACGGCCTCGATCGACTTCGCCGCCGCGAGGCTCGCCGCCGCGGTGGTGAAATAGGGCACCTTGCGGTTAAGGGCGGTGGCGCGGATCGAATGGCTGTCCTTGAGCGACTGCCACCCTTCCGTGGTATTGAACACCAGGTCGACCTCGCCATCGAGGATCTTGTCGACGATGTGCGGGCGCCCCTGCGCCACCTTGTTCACCCGCTCGACCGGAATTCCCTTCGCCGCGAGGTGGTCGGTGGTGCCGCCGGTCGCGATGATCCTGAAGCCCAGCTCGACCAATTTCTCGACCGCCGGGACGATATTGTCCTTGTCCGCGTCCTTGACCGAGACAAAGGCCGTCCCGCCCTGCGGCAGATGCATCCCCGCGCCGAGCAGAGCTTTGGCGAAGGCAATGTCGAAATCGCCATCGATTCCCATGACTTCGCCGGTACTCTTCATTTCCGGTCCAAGCACCGGATCGGTGCCGGGGAAGCGCGCGAAGGGGAAGACCGGGCCTTTCACCGCGATATAATCAAGGTCGCGCCCGATCGCGCCGAATTCGCCGAGCGGCGCGCCCGCCATTACCCGCGCCGCGATCTTGGCGATGGGCTGGCCGATGGCCTTGGCGACGAACGGCACGGTGCGGCTGGCGCGCGGGTTGACTTCGATCAGATAGACTCCTGCCCCGGACTCGGATCCGGGGTCGTCCTCCTTGACCGCGAACTGAACGTTCATCAGGCCCTTGACCTGGAGCGCCAGCGCAAGCTCCTTCGTCTGCCGTTCGATCTCGGCGACCACTTCGCGGTTGAGGCTGTGCGGCGGGATCGCGCAGGCGCTGTCGCCCGAATGCACCCCCGCCTCCTCGATATGCTGGAGCACGCCGCACACCGCGACGTCGGTCCCGTCGCAAATGGCGTCGACGTCGACCTCGATCGCATCGCGCAGATAGCGGTCGATGAGCACCGGGCTCTTGCCCGACACCTGCACCGCGGTGGCAATATAATGGTCGAGCTGCTGCGGGCCGTCGACCACCTCCATCCCGCGCCCGCCGAGCACGTAGGAGGGCCGCAGCAGGACCGGATAGCCGATCCGCTCCGCCACCCGCAGCGCTTCGTCGCGGCTGCGGGCAATCCCGTTGGCCGGCTGCTTGAGGCCGAGCTTGGCCACCAGCCGGGCGAAGCGCTCGCGGTCCTCGGCGAGGTCGATGCTGTCCGGCGAGGTGCCGAGGATCCGCACCCCCGCCGCCTGCAGCTCCGCCGCCAGCTTCAGCGGAGTCTGCCCGCCGAGCTGGACGATGACCCCGAGCAGCTCGCCCTTCTCCTGCTCCCGGCGGACGATTTCGAGCACGTCCTCGCCGGTCAGCGGCTCGAAATAGAGCCGATCGGACGTGTCCGGATCGGTCGAGACAGTCTCCGGGTTGCAGTTGACCATGACCGTCTCGACGCCCGCGTCGCGCAGGGCGAAGGCGGCATGGCAGCAGCAATAATCGAACTCGATCCCCTGCCCGATCCGGTTCGGCCCGCCGCCGAGGATGACGATCTTCCGCCGGTCGGAGACGTCGGCCTCGTCCTCAG
>DASUXP010000249.1:0-10573 GCA_036377835.1 Sphingomicrobium sp.
CGCACGCGCTGCGCGACCGCGTCGAGGTCGACGCCGCGGCCGGACGCCGCGGCGAGCCCGAGCGCCAGCGCGGTGCCGGAGGGTGCGTCGACCTTGTGGCGATGGTGCATCTCGAGCACCTCGATGTCCCAGTCGGGCCCGAGCCGGCGCACCGCCTCTTCGACCAGCGAACGCAGCAGGTTGACTCCGACCGAAGTATTGGGGGCGCGGAGCACGGCGACGCTCCTCGCCGCCTCCTCGATCAGCCGCTGGTGCTCGTCCTTGAGGCCGGTGGTGCCGACGAGGATGGGAATTGCGCCGGAGACGGCGCGCTCGAGGCTCGCCTGCAGCGCGTCCGGCGCCGAGAAATCGACGAGCACGTCGCCATGCTCCTCATCGATGGAGAAGCCGGCGTCCTCGGCAACCGCTGCGGCGATGGCCTTGCCCATCCGGCCTTCGGGCGCGAACAGGCTGATGCGGATCGGCTGATCGGGGTCACGCATGTACGGCTGGTTAGCGAAGCCGCTCCTGCAGCGCCAGCGCGGCCGCGGGCGCTCGGACCTTGGCGCCGTTGATCATGAAGACGTAAGCGTCGCATCCGCCTTGCCCCCATTCGCGCGACTTCGCGGCAAATCCTTCGAGCGCGGCATCGTCATACCCCGTCGGGATCTCCTCGCGCATGCGCTGCAGGCGCGCGTAGGAGAAATCGGCGGTGTCGGCCTCGATCAGGGGATAATCGTCGGAATCCTCGAACACGATGGCGATGTTGCGGGCGCGGCAGAGCTCGAAGAATTTCTCGTCGCGGAAGCTTTCGTGGCGCGGCTCGATCGCGTGTCGCAGGCGAATTCCGTCGAGTGTCTCGGGGAGGAGGTCGACGAAGCCGGCAATGTCCTCGGCATCGAACTTCCGCCGCGGCGCGAACTGCCACAGGATCGGCCCGAGCTTTGGCCCGAGCGCGGCGAAGCCCTGGGCGAAGAAATTGCCGATGCCCTCCGCGCCTTCGCACAGGCGTGTCCGGGTGACGCAAAAGCGCGAGCCCTTGATCGCGAACTGGAAGCCCTCGGGGACGACCTTTCCCCACGTCTCCCAGCTCGTCGGCTTCTGGCGGCCGTAGAAGGTTGCGTTGATCTCGATCGCGCTCAGCGCCCGAGACGCATATTCGAGCTCCTTCGACTGGGTCAGCTTGTCGGGATAGAAGACGCCGCGCCAAGGCGGATAGGTCCATCCACCGATCCCCACCCGAATTCGCCCCGCGCTCATCAGTCGAGCAATTGCCGCAGCCGTTGCGCAAGCCGCTCGACCGAGAAGGGCTTGGCGATCATCTCGAACGCCGGCGCGACCTCGACATGGTCGAGCGCGCTTCGCGCATAGCCGCTGGTCAGGAGGATGCTGAGGCCGGGGCGAAGCTCGCGCGCCTCGCGGGCGAGGTCGGCTCCGGTCTTGCCGCCCGGAAGGACGATGTCCGTGAAGAGCAGGTCGATTCGAGCCGCTCCGGCGAGAGTCGCCAGAGCGGCTTTGGCCTCATGGGCTTCGATGACATTGTAACCGAGCTCGGTCAGCGTTTCGGTCGAAAACTCCCTGACATCGTCATCGTCCTCGCAGACCAGGATCGTCTCGCCGCGGCCACGCGGCAGGAATCTCGGGCCGCTCGTCGTCGCAGCGCGCGCTGCGGCGCTCGACCGCGGGAGGAACAGCTCGATCGTGGTGCCCTGGCCTTCGACCGAGCGTAGCGACAGATCGCCGCCCGACTGGCGCGCGAAGCCATAGACCATCGAGAGGCCGAGGCCGGTGCCCTGGCCTACCTCCTTGGTGGTGAAGAAGGGCTCGACCGCTCGCTTCACGACGTCCGGGCTCATCCCGACGCCGTCGTCGGTTACCGAAATGCGCACATAGGTTCCGGGCGCGAGCTTGGACTGCTGCTCGCAGTCCGCTTGCACTTCCAGCACGCCCGTCGCGACTTCGAGATGGCCGCCGTCGGGCATCGCATCGCGGGCGTTGATCGCGAGATTGAGGATCGCATTCTCGAGCTGGTTGACGTCGGCAAGCGCCGTGGGCGTGTCGAGCTCCAGCTCCGTCTTCACCTTGATGGTCTCGCCTAGCGTCCGCCGCAGCAGGTCGGTCATGTCGCCGATCAGCCGGTTCACATCGACCGGCTTGGGCTCGAGCGGCTGCCGCCGCGAGAAAGCGAGGAGGCGCTGAGTGAGCGCAGCGGCACGCTCGGCGCCGGTCAGCGCATTGGCGATCGAGCGGCGGCTCTTGGCATCGTCGGGCGGCAACGACTGCTGAAGCATCGTCAGGTTGCCGTGGATGATCTGAAGCAAATTGTTGAAATCGTGGGCAATGCCGCCCGAAAGCTGGCCGACCGTCTCCATTTTCTGCGCCTGGCGAAGCTCCTCCTCGGCCAGCGACCGCCGCTCGACTTCCCGGACGACTCGGCTTTCCAGCGTTTCGTTGAGCGCCGTCAGTGCCTGTTCGGCGCTGATCCGCTGCTCGATCTCGCGCTGTGCCTCGCCGAACAGCCGCGCATTGTCCATGGCGATCGCCGCCTGGGCGGCAATGCCTTCCATCAGCAACTCGTGCTGCTCGGTGAAGCGCGCCGGTTCGGGGTGGCCGAAGAACAAGCCGCCGATGACTTCCCCGGTCCGGCTGACCACCGGAACCGCGAGATAGCTGACGACCGGCAAATGCCCTTCGGGCTGGCCCTTGTGCGGCGGGTTCTGGCCGTATCGCGGGTCTTTCTGGATGTTGTCGGAGCGGACGATGCCTTCACCGGCGAAGGTCGGTCCGAACACCTTGGTGTTGCGCGGCATCCCGAAGCGCTCGAACTGCGACCGGTCGGCTCCGGAGAGCGTGTAAAGCATGTAGCTCTCGCCGGCGTCGTCGGTGACGTTGTAAAAGAAGGCGCCGAACTGGGCCCCGGTGAGGTCGACCCCGGCATCGGTCACCATCTGCACCAGCCGCTCGAGGTCGAGCTCTCCGGCCAGGGCCGAGCCTATGCTGTTCAATGTTTCGAGCTTGTGCCGTTCGTCCTCGAGCGCATGCTGCGCGCGGCGCCGTTCGCCGATGTCCTCGACGATCTTGAGATAGCGTGGCTTGTCGCTCTCGCCGCTCACCAGCGCGAGGTTGCTCCGGACCCAGATTTCCCCGCCGTCCTTGCCCAGATAGCGCTTCTCGAAGCTGATTTGCTCCGCTTCGCCGCTGGTGATCGCAGTCAAGGCATCCGAGCTGCGCTCGACGTCGTCGTCATGTGTGAATTCGAGGCAATTGGTGCCGGCAAGCTCGGCGCGGGTCCGTCCGACGATCTCGCAATAGCGCTGGTTGGTCTCAATGATCTTCCAGTCCTTGTCGATCAGCAGAAGCCCGACCCCGGCGTTCTGGAAAACGGCGCGGAAGCGGGCTTCGCTTTCGCGCAGATGAACCTCGGTGCGCACACGCTCGGTAGTTTCGCTGACGATGCACAGCACGCCGCCGGGCTTTCCCTGCTCGTCGAGCACGGCCGAATAGCTGATGTCGAAAAAAGCGGTTTCGGGGAAACCGTGCCGTTCGATGTAGAAGGGCCGGTCGGTCGCATGGACGGTCTCGCCAGTTTCCAGCACTTTGCGCAGAAGCGGCTCGAGATCGCCCCACAGCTCGGCCCAATTCTCCTTCGCCGGGCGGCCGATCGCGCGCGGGTGCTTGTCGCCGATCGTCGGAGCATAGGCATCGTTGTACAGGGCAACGAACTCGGGTCCCCAGAAGAGCACGATCTGCGCCTTCGCCGGGAGCATCAGGCTCACCGCGTTGCGCAGGCTGGAAGGCCATTGTCCGGGCGGGCCGATGGGCGAAGCGGACCAATCATGCCCGGCGATCAGGCCGGCCATCTCGCCGCCACTCGCGAACATCGCATCCAGCTTGCCGTCAAACGCATCGGCAGGCGGGTTGTCCTCGGCCATTCGACCTCCCACGAACCCCCGCCCCGGCGGATGCTTATCGGCTTTTGTTCGCCTTGAGAACCGTTTGACGCTCGCAACGAGTGTGAAGGGAGGGGTAAGTGGCCGCCATGCACCACCCGATCGAGAGCATCGTCATCCTCACCGGAGCCGGGATTTCGGCGGAGAGCGGCCTCGCGACCTTCCGCGGCGCGGACGGGCTGTGGGAGGGCCACCGGGTCGAGGACGTGGCCACTCCCGAGGCATTTCGCCGCGACCCGGCGCTGGTTCACGCTTTCTACGACGCGCGGCGCGCGCGGCTCGCGACCGTTGAGCCCAACGCCGCCCACAAGGCGCTCGCGCGGCTCGACGCCGAATGGGGCGGCGATCTGCTGCTGGTGACGCAGAACGTCGATGACCTCCACGAGCGCGCGGGCGCGAAGCGGCTGATCCACATGCACGGTGAGCTGACGAAGGGCTGGTGCGTGGCCTGCGACTCGCGCTTCGGCTGGGATGGCCCGATGGGAGAGGGCGCATCCTGCGCCGATTGTGCGGTGCAAGGCCAGGTGCGCCCGGACATCGTCTGGTTCGGCGAGATGCCCTACGAGATGGAGCGGATCGAGGAGGCGCTACGGCGCTGCGACCTGTTCGTTTCGATCGGCACCTCGGGCGCGGTCTATCCCGCCGCCGGGTTCGTGCAGACCGCGCGTTACTGCGGCGCGAAGACGCTGGAGATGAACCTCGAGCCGAGCATCGGCAGCTATCTGTTCGACGAGAGCCGGATCGGAAGGGCCGGCGAGCTGGTCCCGCAATGGGTGGAGGAGGTGCTTTCCTCCCCTCCCTGCAAGGGAGGGGACTGAGGGGTGGGTGCTTCCGAAGCGGCTCGATGCCGCGGAAGAAGCGCACTCAAGGGCATTGAGCCCTTTCGCGCGCTACCCACCCCTGACCCCTCCCTTGCAGGGAGGGGGGATTAGTCCGCCCACTCGAGGCCGATCTCGCGGTAAAGGCCGCGATCCTCGTCCCAGCGGGGGTTGACCTTGACGTGCAGGAACAGGTGCACCGGCCGGCCGAGATGCTGCGCGATCTCCTCGCGCGCGGCGGCGCCGATCTCCTTCAGCCGCCGCCCGCCCTTGCCGATGACGATGGCCTTCTGGCTGTCGCGCTCGACCAGGATCTGCTGGCGGATCGCGGTCGAGCCGTCGGGACGGTCCTCCCAGGTCTCGGTCTCGATCGCGGTCGCATAGGGCAACTCCTGGTGGAGCCGGTTGACGATCTGCTCGCGCGTCAGCTCGGCGGCGACCATGCGATCGGTGGCGTCGGAAACTTCCTCCTCGGGGTAGAGCCAGGGTCCTGGTGGCATCGCCTCAGCGAGCGCCTGCTTCAGGTCCGTCACGCCGTCGCCGCCGGCCGCGCTGATCATGAAGATGCGGTCGGGGCCGAGCCGTGCGGCGAGCTCGGCGGAAAGGCCGAGCAGCTCGCTTTTCTTCACCAGGTCCACCTTGTTCAGCGCGATGAACAGGGGATGCTGCCGCTCGCCGAGCGATCCGGCGATCCGCTCGACGTCGCGCTTGATGCCCGCGGCGGAGTCGATGACGAACAGGATGAGGTCGGCGTCCTGCGCGCCGGTCCATGCCGCGGCGACCATCGCCCGGTCGAGGCGGCGCTTCGGCTCGAAAATGCCGGGCGTGTCGACGAGCAGAATCTGCGCTTGATCGAGGACGGCGATGCCCATCAGCCGCGCCCGCGTGGTCTGCGCCTTGGGGCTGACGATCGCGACCTTCTGTCCGACCAGCGCATTCACCAGGGTCGACTTGCCCGCGTTGGGCGCGCCGATCACGGCGACGAAGCCTGCCTTTTGCTCCCCCTCCTGCTCGCGGGAGGGGGTTGGGGGGTGGGCGTGTTCGATCATTTCCCACCCGTACCCCTCCCCTGACGGGGAGGGGAGAGTTGGGCGAGCAGCGATTGCGCAGCGGCGGTTTCGGCTTCCTGCTTGGACGAGCCCTCCGCCTCCGCGTCACCGAGCGTTGCAACCGTCACCCGCACGGTGAAGCGCGGGTGGTGGTGCGCGCCGGTGCGCGCAATCACCTCATATTCCGGCGCCTTGCAGCCGCGGGCGGCGGCGAGCTCCTGGAGGGTGGACTTGGGATGCTGCGGCGCGCGGCCCTGGCCCTCAAGATACGCGCCCCATTTGGCGAGGACGAAGCGCTCGGCTGAATCGAGGCCGCCGTCGAGTAGCAGCGCGCCGATCAGCGCCTCGACGACGTCGCCGACGACATTGTCGCTCCAGTTTGCGCCGTCCTCGCGGGCCTGCTTGCCGAGGCGGATCAGCGCCGGAAGCCCGAGCTCGCGCCCCACCTCAGCGCAGGTCTCGCGCGCGACCAGCGCATTGTAGCGCCGCGAGAGCTTGCCTTCGGGCTCGTTCGGGTAGCGGTCGTAAAGCACGCGGGCGATCACCAGCCCGAGAACGCGGTCGCCGAGGAACTCCAGCCGTTCGTAGCTCTCCGCGCGCATGCTCGAATGGCTGAGCGCGCGTTCGAACAAAGTGAGGTCTTCGGGAGCATGGCCGAGGCGTTCGGCGACGAACTCGGCCACCTCGCCGCTCACTGGCGCTTCCCGTCGAAGCCGGTGCCGATGCGGTCTCCGCGAAGCGCGGTGAACCAGGTCCACGGCTTCACGTAGGAGGCACTCCCGTCGGTCGACCAGAAAGTTGCCATCGCGCGGCCGACGAGATGGTTGACCGGCACCATTCCGATCCCGCCGATGGCGGTCGAGAAGCGGCTGTCGAGGCTGTCGTCGCGATTGTCGCCCATCAGGAAGACGTGTCCGGCGGGGACTTCGACGGCAGGAAAATCGTCCGCCGGACCGGAGGCGAGCTGGTCGAGGACCGTGTAGCTCGGCCCGCCGGGCAGGCTTTCGAGATAGGCCCTGTAGACGCACGCGGGATCGCCCGCGGCGGTGTGCCCGACCGCCGGCATCGCGGGGGGCACGACCTTGCACGGGCTGTTGGGGCTGATCGGCATCCTGAACGGCGCCAACGCCTGCCTCGCCACCGGTTTCCCGTTGAGGATCAGCGCCCCGCGGCGCACTTCCACCGTGTCCCCGGGAAGGCCGATCACGCGCTTGATGAGGTCGGCATTCTCGGCCGGATGACGGAAGACGACCACGTCGCCCCGCTTAGGCAGGCGTTCGAAGATTCGGCCTTCGAACGAGGGGAAGCCGAACGGGAAGCTGTAGCGCGAATAGCCGTAGGGCCATTTGGCGACGGCGAGATAGTCGCCGATGTAGAGCGTGGGCAGCATCGATCCCGAAGGGATGTTGAAGGGCGCGAAGACGAATGCCCTCAGCGTCCAGGCGAACAGCGCCAGCAGCAGGATGAAGCGGACGAGGCCCCAGGCGTCCTCCTGCTTCGGGCCCTCGGCGGAGGCGGGACGGTCCTTTTTCGGCCGGCGTTTGATCGGCGAGCGCATGCGGCGCGGTTGTTTCCGCGGGGAGGGCCGCCGTCAAGCCGGGGTGGCAAATGGCCGTTCGCCCATTATGGGACAGGCCCATGCCCGCCGAACCGCAGCAGCTGCCCTTCAAGCGCCTCGACCGGCTGTTCGCGGACGAGCCAGACCGGCTGGGCCGGTTGAGCTTCGAGGCGGCGGGCCTCTATTTCGACTGGTCGAAGACCCACCTCGACGAGCCCGCGCTCGCTCAATTCATCGCCCGCGCCGATGCCATGGGCTTTGCCGCGGCGCGCGATGCCTTGTTCTCCGGCGCGATCGTTAATCCGAGCGAGGACCGCCCCGCCACCCACGCCGCCGAGCGCGGCAGCGGCGCGCCGGAGGATGTCGACCTCGCAATGGCGCGGCGGCAGCGGACCCGGGCTCTGGTCGACGCGATCGAGGCGGGGGCGTTCGGCGACGTCACCGGCGTGCTGCACATCGGCATCGGCGGCTCGCAGCTCGGGCCGGCGCTGCTGGTCGATGCGCTTGGCCGGCGCCGTTCCAGGCTCGACGTGCGCTTCGTGTCGAACATCGACGGCGAGGCGTTCGAGGAGGCGGTGAGCGCGCTCGACCCGGCAACGACGTTGGTCGTGGCGGTCTCCAAGACCTTCACCACCGCCGAGACGCTGGCGAACATGGAGGCCGCGCTCGACTGGCTGCGCGAGGGCGGCGTGAGCGATCCGCACGGGCGCTTGATCGCGGTCACGGCGCGGCCCGAGGCGGCCGTCGAAACGGGGATCGACGAATCGCGCATCCTGCAGTTCGGCGACGGCATCGGCGGGCGCTACTCGCTGTGGAGCCCGGTCGGCCTGTCCGCGGCCCTCGCGCTCGGCTGGGACGCGTTCGAGGAGCTGCTCGAAGGCGCGGCCGAGATGGACCGCCACTTCCGCTTTTCGGCGCCGGCGCAGAACGTTCCCCTGATCGCCGCCTTCGCCGACCGGCTCTATGTCGAGCAGGCCGGCTGCCAAACATGCGCGGTGTTCGCCTATGACGAGCGCCTGCGGCTGCTCCCGTCCTATCTCCAGCAACTCGAGATGGAATCCAACGGCAAGTCGGTCACCACGGCGGGCGAGCCGGTGGAGCATCCGACCGCTCCCGTCATCTGGGGCGGCACCGGGACCGATGCGCAGCACGCGGTCTTCCAGCTGCTGCACCAGGGCACCGTGATCGTGCCGGTCGAGTTTGTCGCGGTGCGCGAGGGCGAAGACGGTCACGCCCCCGAGCATCACCGTCAGCTGCTGCTCAACGCGATTGCGCAAGGCGCCGCGTTGATGCAGGGGCGCGCCGGCGACGACCCGCAGCGTGCCTACCCAGGCAACCGGCCGAGCGCCTTCATCCTGCTCGACCGGCTCGATGCGCGGTCGCTCGGCGCGCTGATCGCCTTCTACGAGCATCGTACCTTCGCCAATGCGGTGCTGCTCGGCGTCAACCCGTTCGACCAGTTCGGCGTCGAGCTGGGCAAGGAGGTCGCGCGATCACTCGGCGAAGGCGTGGAGGACGCGGCGCTCGACCCGTCCACGCGCGCACTGATCGAACGAGCAGGAGTGTAAATGGCGGACTTCGACCTGTTGGTGATCGGCGCGGGCTCCGGCGGGGTGCGCGCCGCTCGCGTCGCCGCCGCCTACGGCGCCCGCGTCGCCATCGCGGAGGAATATAAGGTGGGCGGCACCTGCGTGATCCGCGGCTGCGTTCCCAAAAAGCTGCTCGTCTATGGCTCGCATTTCGCCGAAGACTTGAACGATGCCGCGATGTTCGGCTGGGACGTGCCCAAGTGCCGCTTCGACTGGCCGACTCTGCGCGACAACGTGCTCGCCGAAGTCGGGCGCCTCGAAGGCGCCTACACCGAGACCCTGAACGCGCACAATGTGACCATCTTGCGCGAGCGCGCGGTGGTGACCGGCGCCAATTCCGTGCGGCTGGCGAGCGGCAAGGAGCTGAGCGCCGGCAAGATCCTGGTCGCGACCGGAGCGCGGCCGGTGATGCCGGCGATCGAGGGCATCGAGCATTCGATCAGCTCGAACGAAGTGTTTCACCTGCCCGAATTGCCCAAACGCATCGTGATCGCCGGCGGCGGCTACATCGCCAACGAGTTCGCCGGGATCTTCCACCAGTTCGGCACGCACGTGACGTTGGTGAACCGAACCGACGTGATGCTGCGCCACTACGATCAGCAGATCGTCGACCGGCTCATCCAGATTTCGCTGCGCAAGGGCATCGACTTCAAGTTCAACGCGACGATCGACCGGCTGACTCGCGGCGAGGACGGCGCGCTTCACATTGCCATGACCGGTTGCGACGACCTTCGCGCCGACCAATTGATGTTCGCGCTGGGCCGCAAGCCCAACACGGAAGGGCTGGGTCTTGATGCAGCTGGAGTCGCGCTCGGCGACGGCGGCGAGGTGAAGGTCGACGCCGACAATCGCAGCTCGGTCGAATCGATTTTCGCCGTAGGAGACGTCACCGACCGGGTGCAGCTGACTCCTGTCGCGATCCGCGAAGGGCAGGCCTTTGCCGACACTTTCTTTGGCAACAAGCCGACGCGCGTCGATTACGGGTGCATCCCGTCGGCGGTGTTCAGCCACCCGCCCATCGCGGGCGTCGGCATGACCGAGGGGGAGGCGCGCAACACCATCGGGCCGGTGAAGATCTTCACCTCCGACTTCCGGCCGATGAAGAACGTCCTCGCCGGCCGCAACGAGCGCTCGCTCTACAAGCTGGTGGTCGACGCCGAGAGCGAGACCGTTGTCGGGATCCACATGATCGGGCCCGACGCGCCGGAAATCCTCCAGGCGGCCGCGATCGCGGTCAAGGCGAAGCTCAGGAAGGCGGACCTCGACGCCACCGTCGCGCTCCACCCAAGCATGGCCGAAGAACTGGTGTTGATGCGCTGATTCTTTCGCCGCTATGGCGGCCCCCGACTATGCATGACGCGATCATCATCGGCGCGGGCCACAACGGGCTCACTTGCGCATATTATCTGGCGAAGAAGGGCCTGAAGGTCGGGGTGCTCGAGGCTGCCGAGACCGTCGGTGGCGCCGCTGTCACCGACGAGTTCCTGCCCGGCTTCCGCAACTCTGCCGCGAGCTACACGGTCAGCCTGCTCCAGCCCAAGGTGATCCGCGACATGGAGCTCGAGCGGCACGGGCTGAAGGTGGTGCTGCGCAAGACCGACAATTTCCTGCCGGGCGACGGCGATTACCT
>DASUXP010000250.1:0-7862 GCA_036377835.1 Sphingomicrobium sp.
TCCGCATCGCGGTTCTTACAATCTCAGATTCGCGCGACGAAGGCAGCGACAAGTCGGGCGCCTTGCTGGCCGAGCGGCTGACGGCCGACGGCCACGAGCTGGCCGGGAAGGTGATCGTTCGCGACGACGTCGAAGCCATTCGCGCGCAGCTCCGCGCCTGGGTCGACGACGAGAATGTCGACGTGGTCATCTCGACCGGAGGGACCGGCTTCGCCCCGCGCGACGTGACACCCGAAGCGGTCAAGCCCTTGTTCCGGCGGGAGATGGACGGCTTCTCCATCCTCTTCCACCAGGCGAGCTTCGGCACCGTCGGATATTCGACCCTGCAGTCGCGGGCGTTCGCCGGCCAGATCGACGACACCTTCGTCTTCTGCCTGCCCGGCTCGACCGGGGCTTGCCGCGATGGCTGGGACCTGGTGCTGAAGCTGGAGCTCGACAGCCGCTACCGGCCCTGCTCGCTCGCCGGCCAGGTGCCGCGGCTGAGGCACCTTTGCGCATGAGCCGGCTGACCCACGTCGACGACAGCGGGCGTGCGCGGATGGTCGACGTGTCCGAAAAGGCCGCGACCGTGCGCATCGCCACCGCGCAAGGTCGCCTTACCTGCAAGGCCCCGACTTTGGAGCAGGTGCGCGCGGGAACGGCTCCGAAGGGCTCGGTGATCGGGACCGCGGAGCTGGCCGGCGTCATGGCGGCAAAGCGAGCCTCCGAGCTCATCCCCTTATGCCACCCGCTGCCGCTCACCAAGGTCGAGGTTGGCATCGACATCGACGATGCACTCCCCGGCTTCCGCATCGCCGCCGAGGTCCGCACCAAGGCTGCGACCGGAGTCGAGATGGAAGCGCTCACCGCCGTGTCCGTTGCCTGCCTCACCTTGTTCGACATGTTGAAGGCGATCGACCGGACGATGGTTATCGGCGGCATCGAGGTCGTGACCAAGAGCGGCGGCAAGTCCGGCGACTGGCAGCGCGGATGATCGGCTTCGACGAGGCGGTCGAGCTGGTCCGGGCCGTTGCGAAACCGGTTGGAAGCGAAGCCGTTCGCATTGCCGACGCCGCCGGCCGGGTCCTTGCTGCTGCGGTGGTCGCGCGAACCGATTCCCCGCGCGCCGACGTGTCGGCGATGGATGGCTACTCGCTTCGCGAACACGACCTCGCCGATCCGCCGGTCTCGCTGAGGGTAATCGGCGAATCCTTTGCCGGCTCCGCTTGGGCCGGGCGGGTCGAGCCGGGCACGTGCGCTCGCATCTTCACCGGCGCCAGCGTCCCTGCCGGAGCCGACCGCGTCGTCATGCAGGAGAATGTCCGCCGCGAAGGCGACCGGGCGATCATTGCCGAACATCCCGGCACAGCGCGTCACGTCCGCGCGCGCGGCTCGGACTTCGCGGCCGGGGACGAGCTTCTCGCGGCAGGAAGACTGCTCGACCCGCGCGCAATCGTGGCCGCCGCCGCGGCGGACCTGCCGGAGGTGGAGGTGTTCCGCCGGCCGCGCCTGCACCTCCTCGCCACCGGCGACGAGCTGGCCGAGCCCGGAACCGCGCTCGGGCGAGCCGATGCGATTCCCGAAAGCGTGTCGTTCGGAATTGCCGCGCTCGCCTCGCAATGGGGCGCCGAGTGTATCGGCCGCACCCACCTGCGCGACGATCTGCCGGCGATGCAGCAGAGCGCGCGCAGCGCGCTCGAAGGAGCCGACATCGTCGCGGTGACTGGCGGTGCGTCGGTGGGCGAGAAGGACTTCGCCAAGGCGATGTTCGAGCCTGCCGGGCTGGAGCTCGTCTTCTCCAAGGTCGCGATCAAGCCGGGCAAGCCGGTCTGGCTCGGGCGCGCGGGCGGCAAGATGGTGATCGGGCTTCCCGGCAACCCGACCTCGGCGCTGGTGACGGCTCGGTTGCTGCTGGCGCCGCTGCTCGCCGGGATGACCGGCCAGCCAGGCGAGCGCGCGCTCGCCTGGCGAAGGATGGCACTTGCCTCGCCCCTGGCGGCGTGCGGGTCGCGTGAAACCTTCCACCGCGCTCGAACCGTGGATGGCTCGGCCGAGATCCTCTCGTTTCAGGATTCGAGCGCGCAGAAGTCGCTTGCCGAGGCCGACCTGCTCGTTCGCCAGCGCGCCGATGCCCCCGCTGCCGGTCGGGGCGAACCCGTCGAAGTGCTCGATTTCTAGGCTCTCGCGAGGCGCTCCGCGCGCGCCAGTTCGGCCGGCGAGTTGATGTTGAGGAAGGGGTCGCTCGGTTGCGCGAGCCAGTCGACCTCGCCGAAGCCGACCAGGCCGGCAAAGCCCATCAGCGAGCGCCGCTCGCCCGCGAGATAGTCCTCGATCGAGTCCAGCGCGCCCGTCCGCCATAGCCCGCAAACCGGGTGCCGATGCCCTCCGCTGCCGGCGATGGCGCAGGCCCGATCCACGATGGCGGACTCGAGCCGGTCGAGCAGGTCGGGCGGAAGAAACGGCATGTCGGTGGGAATGGTGAGGACGAGATCGCGCTCGGCCGCAGCCGCGAAGCGGAGCGCCGAGACGAGGCCGGCCAGCGGCCCGGCGATGGCCGGGTCGTCGCGGATGATCGCTGCGTTCACCTGCTCGACCTGATCCGGATCGCGCACCGCGACCGCGACGAGGTCGGACCAGCTACGGGCGAGGCGGAGCGCGCGATCCACCAGCCGTTCGCCCGCGAGAAGCCGGCTCGGCTTGTTCCCGCCGATGCGTTCGCCCTGTCCGCCGGCGAGGATCACCACCGCCGCGCTCATGTGAACAGCATCTTCGCCCCGGCGACGAGCAGGACGAGCCCGAGCGTGCGAAGTAGCCATGGCCGCGGCAGCCGCTCGACGCCCAGCCACGTGCCGATGAGGGCGCCCGAGCCGACGGCCGCGAGGAAGATCGGCAGCTCCGCCGGCAGGTGCCCGACCGACGCGGCATTGCCCGCTAGGCCCGCTGCCGAATTGAGGAAGATGAAGGCGGACGCCACGCCCGAGGTGTGCCGCGGCTCTTCCCACGCCATGAGGATGATCAGCGGCGACAGGAAAATGCCGCCGCCCGTTCCGGTGAGGCCGGCAAGCAGGCCGAGCACGGCTCCCGCCGGCAGCGCGATCGTCAGTGACGGCGCGCGGACCTGTCGGTCGGCGAGCATCTTCGGCTGCCACAGCAAACGCGCCGCCGCGAGCCACAGCAGCACGCCGACCAGCGGCTTGTAATAGATTGCGGCGAGGTGGATCCCGCCGCCGATGAACGCGGCCGGAGTGGCGGTCGCCGCAAAGGCGAGGACCAGCTTCCAGTTGGTGAGGTCGCGCCGCCAGTATCGCCAGGCCCCGAACCCGGCCACGAGCAGGTTCAGCGCGAGCGCGGTGGGCTTCATCGTCTCCGGCGCGATCGAGAAGAGCGCCATGGCGGCGATATAGGCCGAGGCGCCGCCGTGCCCGACGCTGGAGTAAAGCGCGGCGCCGAGCGCAAACAGCAGTGCAAGCGCGGCTACGGTCGTCGCGTCCATGGCGGGGCTAATGCTGGCGCTGGCGGGAAATGGGAAGCCGTGGGCGTCAGCCGCACGAATCGGCGAGCTGCTCGAGGCCTTCGCGATCGAGCACCTCGACCTCGTTGACCGAGCGCAGCCGGATCACGCGCTCGCGCCGCAAGACCGAAAAGACCCGGCTCACGGTCTCCTTGGTGAGCCCCAGGTAATCGGCGATGTCGGAACGGCTCATCGGGAGCCGCACCAGGCCGTCGCCGTCATGGGCCCGCCGCGCCAATAACAGGAGGAAGCTCGCCAGCCTTTCGCTCGCCGTCTTGCGGCCGAGCAGGACCATCTGCTGCTGCGCTGCGGCGAGCTCGTGCGCCGCCATGCGGTAAAGCTCACGCTCCATCGACGGATGTTCCTCGACGAACTCGTCGAACCGGTTGCGCGGAAACCAGCAGAGCTGCGCCTCCTCGAGCGCCTCGGCGCTGAACGCATGCTCCTCGTCCACGCTGATCCCGAGAAAATCGCCGGGATGCATGAATCCGGTCACGTGGCGGCGCCCGTCGGCGAGCAGCTTGTAGAGCTTGAGCGTGCCCCGGGTGAGGGTGAATACCCGCGTCGCCGGATCGCCCTCGTGGAACAGGGCTTGCTCTGGTGAAAGCTTCACCGTCCAGCCGAGGGTCTTGAGCTGCGCCAGGTTGGTGCAGTCGAGCACGCCGCAGACGGCCTTGCTGCGAACCTCGCACCCCTGACAGGGATGGCCCGCCGGCAATGGTTCGTCATGACGTGTTGCTGGGGCCAGCACGGCCGTTCCTCTCGTGACGTGGATCAATCGATAGGATGATCTGGCTCATCGCTGGATAGGGATTGTCCCTTAGTCTCGGCGAGGTGAGCCATTTCACGATCGACCATCTGAGCGCGAGCGACCTCTCGGACGCCTGGCCGATCGTCCGCATGTCGCTGGCCCACGCCGACGGCGCCTGGTGGTTGTGCGAGGCCGGGGACTTGCTTCAGCGTGGCGGCGGAGTGCTGGCCGCCCACGCTCCGGACGGGAGCATCCACGGGATCGCGACCTACGAGCCTGTCGTGAAACCACGTGCCGGCAAGGTGCTGGCGGTCGACCGGCTGATCGCCTTCGAGCTCAGCCGCAGCGCGCCATGCCGGCGGGCGCTGTGCGACGCAATCGAGCTGCTCGCGCCGGCCCTCGGCTGCAATGGCGTTGCGCTCGCAGTGCCGGCCAAGGGCTATCTCCAGCACCGCTCGTCGCAGATCTACGGAGCGGACGGCTGAACTATCGCGGCGCGAGCCGCTTCGCTATGCTCCGCCGAGCTTATGGAGCAGCCAGCCGTCCCGAGTGATCCGGTTGAAGCGGAAGCTCCGCCGCCTCCGCCTTTGCCTCCCCGGACTGCCTATCGGCACCGCCTCCCGACGCGCGTCTGGCATTGGGTCAATGCGGTCGTCGTCATCGTCATGCTGATGTCGGGGCTTATGATCTTCAACGCGCACCCCCGGCTTTACTGGGGGCAATATGGCGCCAATTTCGACACGCCCTGGCTGCACTTCGCCGGACGGCCGTTCCCCGGATGGGCGACCATCCCATCGACCTACAACCTCGCCGCCGCGCGGCGCTGGCACCTCGCGTTCGCCTGGCTGCTCGTCGCGGGCCTTATCATCTTCCTCGCAATCAGCCTGTGGAACCGCCACGTCCAGCGCGACCTCGCGCCCAGGGCGGGCGAGCTCGCGCCGAGGCACATCTGGGACGACATCCGGGAGCATGCGCGGCTGCGCTTCCCGGCGGGCGAGGCCGCGCTCCGCTACAACATCCTTCAGAAGCTCAGCTACGTTACGGTGATCTTCCTGCTGCTTCCGCTGATGATCCTCACCGGCCTCGCCATGTCCCCCGCGATCGACGCGGCCTGGCCGTGGCTGCTCGACCTGTTCGGCGGGCGGCAGTCGGCGCGCTCGATCCATTTCATCTGCGCCTTCGCGATCGTCGCGTTCATCCTCGTCCACCTCGCGATGGTCGTGCTCGCCGGGCCGATCAACGAGGTCGGATCGATGATCACCGGCCGCTTCCGGGTACCGCCGGAAAGGGCGCCGCGATGATCGACCGCCGGCGCTTCGTGATCGGGGGCGGTTCGGGCCTTCTCCTCGGCGGATGCGACCGGCTCAACAACAGCCCCGCTTTCCGCGGCGTTCTTCGCTCGGCCGAGAAGCTCAACATGGGTGCGCAGCGGCTCGTGTCGGCGCGCGATGCGCTCGCTCGCGAATATGGCGAAGGCGACATGTCGCCGGTCTTTCGCTCGAACGGCACGTCGATGCCCAACACGGATGATTACGCCCGGCATCTGGAGGAGCGGTTCGCCAACTGGCGGCTGGTGGTGGACGGGCTCGTCGCGCGGCCCTTGTCGATCCCCCTCCGGACGCTGCGCACGCTCTCCTATCGCACCCAGATCACGCGCCACGATTGCGTCGAGGGCTGGAGCGCGATCGGCAAGTGGCACGGCCCGCAGCTGTCGCGGATTCTCGATTTCGCCGGGCTGAGTACGCGGGCGAAATATATCGTCTTCCACTGCGCCGACCGCTTCGGCGACAAGCCTTATTACGAGAGCATCGACCTGGTCGACGCGTTTCACCCGCAGACGATCCTGGCCTGGGGGATGAACAACCATCTGCTGACCGTGCCGCACGGCGCGCCGCTGAGGCTACGGGTCGAGCGCCAGCTCGGCTACAAGCACGCCAAATATGTGCAGCGGATCGAGGCCGTGGAGAGCCTCGCGACGGTCCATGGCGGCAAGGGCGGCTACTGGGAAGATAATGTCGACTACGAGTGGTACGCGGGGATTTGATCAGCCGTGGTGCTCGCACTTGTGGTCGAGCCGGGCGTGCATGACCGTCGAGATGAAGGCGTAGCCGGGGTCGTCGCTCCGCTGGATGTTGCCGACGATCGTCGTCCAGCTCTCGCCGTCCTCGTGCGCCATGAACCGCTGGACCGTATCCGCGACGAATTCAGGAACGCCCATTCCGGCAGCGCGCGCCTCGGATTCCAAGCGCGCCACGAACTCGGGCTCGCGCACGACCACGTCGGTCGGAAAATCGCTCTGCGCCGTCATGGCGAGCTTGATGACCTTGCCCAGCAGCATCATTGCACCAGGGGGCTGTCGGCGGCGTCGAGGTCGATGCCGTCGATCTTCGCGCGGGCGGCCAGCAGCTGAAGATACTGCGCGATCGCCCGCCGCTTCGACGTCTTCTTGAGGTGCCCCGCGATCCAGCCGCTTGCCTGCTCGAACGGAAGCTGTGTCGCCGGCACGCGGCTGTCGAGCTGCAGCACGTGATAGCCGTGGCGCGAGCGCACTACCGAAACCGTGCCGACATCCATCGTCGCCAGCGCCTGCTCGACCTCCGGGTTGGTGTCTCCCTTGCGAACCAGGCCGAGCGCGCCGCCCTGCTCCTTCGACGAGCAGGCCGAATGGGTTCGGGCGAGCTCGGCGAAGCTCTCCGGGCTGGCGGTGACCTCGGCGAGGATCGCCTGCGCTTTTGCTTTCGCTTCGGCGCTGGCCGCCTCGTTGCTGGCGCGCGCGGGAAAGAAAATGTGCGCCGCTTCATAGAGCGCTGGCGAGGTGAACTGCAGCCCGTTGCGGCGATAATAGCGCGCGATCTCCTCGTCGGTCGGCTCGGGGATGCTCACTTCGCTGTCGATTAGGTTGGCGATCTTCTGGTCCTCGTCCGCACCCGCAATGTCGCGCTCGCCCACGCGCTGCAGCAGCAGCTCGCGAACCACCAGCGCCGTCGCCGCCTGCCGCTCCGCCTCGTCGCGGGTCGGCGCGGGGTGATGCTGCATTTCGCGGGCGACCGCGTCGTTCCCGATACTCACCCCATTGACGCTGATCATGCGGCCTCCTTGCGGCGCGGCAGCCGCACCGGCTGGGGGTGGAGGGCCGGCCGGGCCACGTAGGGCGGAAGGTCGTCGTCGGCCGCGGCGGGGACCGCGCGCACCTTGGTCCGAACCACCTGGTAGCTGCGGAACAGGTAGCCGACGGGCGCGCTCCACACGTGCACCAGCCGGGTGAAGGGGAACACCAGGAAGATCGTGAAGCCGAGGAACATGTGCAGCTTGAAGACCAGCGGCACGGCGGCGATCAGCTCGGGCTGAGGGCGTAGCGTCACCACGCCCTGAACATAGCTCATGAACTGCACCATCATGTGCCCGTCGAGATGACCGAGGCTGAGCGGGATGGTCGCCATGCCGAGCGACAGCTGGACGAACAGGATCAAGAGTACGGCAATGTCGCTGATGCTCGAGGTCTTGCGAATGCGGCTGTCGAACAGGCGGCGGTGAAGCAGCATGACGAGGCCGATGAAGCACATCGTCCCGAACAGGCCGCCGACGACGATCGCCATCATCTGCTTGAACGTGTGGCTGATG
>DASUXP010000251.1:0-2585 GCA_036377835.1 Sphingomicrobium sp.
GCGTCATAGCGATGGTCTCCGAGCTGGGTCGCGCTGACCGGGTTGAGCTTCAGATATTCGTCGACAATGCGGTCGCCGAAGGCTTCGAAACGCGCGTCTTCGGTCTGGACCGCGGCCGCCGCAAGCGGCGTCGCCGCCGGCGACGTCACCGTGGCAATGCCGATTGCGAGTGCAAGCAAGCTGCGCATTTATTTCCCCCCTCTGGTTGTCAGCCGCGCTCGGGCATGGTCGTTCCGGCAAGAGCGGCCGTGCGTTCGCGGATCCTGCGGTCGAGGATGCTCAAGGGCATCGCCCCTTCGCGCAGCACCTCGTGGAATTGCTTGATGTCGAAGCGCGGTCCAAGCGTCCGCTTGGCCTCGTCGCGGGCGTGGGTCCACGCCATGTGGCCGACCTTGTAGCTGCACGCTTGGCCGATCTGGGTGCAATAGCGCTCGACCTCGCGCTGTGAGCGCGGCCGGGCGAAGCCCGTCGTGTTGACCATGTAATCGGTGGCCTGCTCACGGGTCCAGCGCTTGGTGTGGAGGCCGGTGTCGACCACCAGCCGCGCGGCGCGGAACAGGAAGGACTGAAGGAAGCCGGCGCGGCCGAGCGGGTCGTTCGCATAGACCCCCATCTCGTCCGCCAATTGCTCGGCGTATAGCGCCCAGCCTTCCGAATAAGCCGAGAAGAAGCCGAGCTTGCGCAGCGTCGGGATGTCCTTCGATTCCTGCGAGATGCTGATCTGCAAGTGATGGCCAGGGACGCCCTCGTGATAGCTTAGCGTCGGCAAGGTGAACTTGGGCCAGTCGCCCATGTCCTTCAAATTGATGAAGTAGATCGCGGGACGCGAGCCGTCGAGCGAGGCGCGCCGGTAATAGCCGTTGGACGCGCCATCCTGGATCTCCGGCGGAACGCGGCGGATCTCGAGCGGCGCGGTGGGCACCGTCGCGAAGGCCTGCGGCAGCCGCGCGTACATGTCCTTTACCCCGGCATTGAGGCTGGCGAGCAGTTCGGCGCGGCCGGCGTCGCTGTCCGGATAAAGCTGCCGCGCGTCCTTGTTGAGGGCCGCGATGCGCTCGCCGACCGTGCCTTGCGTATAGCCCGCGCTCTTGAGGATCGAGTCGATCTGGCTGCTGATCTCGGCGACCTGGGCGAGGCCCATGCGGTGGACCTCGTCGGGCGAGTAGTTGGTGGTCGTCGCCTGGTGCAGCGCCTCCGCGTAAATGGCGTCGCCGTTCGGCAGCCGCCAGGCGCCGTCGCCTGGGCGGCTGGTCGGACGAAGCTTCTCCATCGCCGCCATCTGCCGGTCGAGCGCGGGATAGACGCTCTTCGCGACGATCTGGCTCGCGCGCCGCTCCCAGTCGCCCGCGATGCCCTTGTCGCGAGTCCGGCGGACGATCGAGTCGACCATCGTGCTCTGCCCGGCCGGGACGTCGCGCAGCTTGCGCATCTGCCCCAGCGTCAGGTCGATCGACCATTCGGGAGCCAGGAATCCGCGCGTCGCCTGCGCGCGCTGCTCGGCCGTGTCATTGTCGAGCAGGGCCGTGAATTGCGACAGGCGGGAAAGATAGGCCTCGGCATCGGCGGCATTGTCGATCGTGTGCGCGGTATTGAGGAAGTCGGGCGTCGAAAAATAGGCGCCACCCTGCTGGAAGATGGGGTAGGGCCGCTGGGCGGAATCGATGTTCCAGCGCGACGGCGCGGCCGTTGCGGTCTCCAGCGAGTAGAGCACCACTTCGCGGTCGAGCTTTGCCGATTCGGACAGCGTCGCCGGGCTGACGGCCTTCAGGCGAGCGATGGCGCGGCGATTGCGCGCGAGGTCTTCGCGGCGCTGGACGGGCGCGGGATCGGTGTCGAACTTCGACTTGAGGGCAGCATTGGCACCCTTGTCGAGGCCGAGCGAGGTCGCGAGCGTCGGCGAGTTGCGCACGCGCTCCTGGAATATTTCCTCGAACAGCGCATTCAGCCGCGCGTCGCCGCTGCCGGGCGCGGTGACAGCAAGCGACGGAGCTTCGGCAAGCGGCAGGATGGCCGCGGTTGCGCCGGTGGCGAGGAAAGTGCGTCGATCCATGTTGCGTGTCCCCACGAAGCGGAAGGTCACGCAAGTCCTTAGCGCCGAGGGCCGCTCCGGCAAATCCGCTGGTCGAAGCGGGCGCTACGCCTGCAGACGATATTGCTTGAGCAAGTCGTAGAGCGTCGGGCGGCTGATCCCGAGCAGCTTGGCCGCGCCCGAGATATTGTTGTCGGTGCGGCTCAGCGCCTGGCGGATGGCCTTGCGATCGGCGACTTCGCGCGCGGCGCGAAGGTTGATCGGCGGCGCCTCCTGTGCCGCGGTACCAGGCAGGTCGAGGTCGTCGGCGCCGACGCTGCGCCCTTCGGCCATGATGACCGCGCGCTTGATGCGGTTCTCGAGCTCGCGGACGTTGCCCGGCCAGGGATAAGCGTCGATCGCCGCCAGGCCCTCCGACGACAGCGATTGCACCTTGGGGTTGAGCTCGCGGCCGAAGCGGTTGACGAAATGCCGTGCGAGCAGCGCCGCATCGCCCGGCCGCTCGGCGAGCGAGGGGATCTTCACCACGATTTCGGCGAGGCGGTAGTAGAGGTCA
>DASUXP010000252.1:0-4891 GCA_036377835.1 Sphingomicrobium sp.
GCGGATGGGAATCGCTTGCCGGCGCGTTCAAATCCCCGTCACGACGGAAGTTCCACCGGCGCAACAAAAACGCCGGAAAAACAACAATATGCTAATCTCGATCAAGTGGATGAACCGTAGTCGTCCGCGCGCGTTTGCGAGGGCGCTACTTCCAGCGTGAAAGGGAGAGGAAGCAATGCCCACCAAATCAAGAAGTTCGAGCGGCGGATCGAAGCGCGGCTTCGCCGCCATGGATCCCGCAAAGCAGCGCGAGATCGCCAGCAAGGGCGGCAAGGCCAGCCACGGCGGCGGCCGCAAGAGCAGCTCCGGCCGCTAAGCCCACAGACATCGTTCCAAAGAAGAGCGCCGGATGGCATCGACCACCGGCGCTCTTCTCGTTTCCGCAACCGGTCGAGGCGCGGTAGCGTTGGTCTTGGCGAATGTACCGGTCGGACCTCAACACTCGGGACAAAAGCGGCGCCATCGCCGCCGTAATCGCGATCCACGCCGCGTTGCTGTTCGTCTTCCTCCACATTTCAGGGAAGATGGACATCGCCAACCCGCAGGCCGTGCTTCGCGTGTTCGACGTCGGGGCGGAGAATCCGCCTCCGCCTCCTCCGCCGCAGCCCCGCGAGCAGCAGAAGCCGAAGGAGAAGGAGGGCGGATCTTCGCCGAAGAACATCCGCAGCGAAGCGACGCCCGTCGCGGCCCCCAAGCCGCGGATCGAAACGCCGCCGGTGCAGCCGATCGCCGCGAGTGAGACCCCGCGCCAGGGCACCGCGCCGACGCAGGGCGCGTCCGATGTTCGCGGGCCGGGGACCGGTGCGGGCGGGCTGGGCAGCGGCACCGGCAGCGGCAGTGGGGGCAATGGCCCGGGCGGCGGCGGGGACGGCGGTGCCGTCTCTCCGCCACGCCTGGTGACGCCGGTGCTTCGCGGCCGCGATTTCCCGCGCGGCCTGCTCGACCAGTGGCCGAGCCGGACCCCGGTGTTCCTGCGCCTCCGCGTCGACGCGCGCGGGTTCGTCAGCGAGTGCATCGTCGACCGGCGCACCGGCGTCCCCGCCATCGATTCGGCGATCTGCAACCTCGCCCACGACCGGCTTCGCTTCCGGCCCGCGGTGAATCGGGCGGGACAGCCGGTTGCAGGATGGTTCGGATACGCGCAACCACCGCCGCGGTGATTCGCGGGGTGCTCCAATGATCGAAGCCGAATGGTGGGAATATGATTCGCGGGACGAGCTGGCCGAGGCGGTCGCCGGCGACGTCGGCTTCATCGTCGAAAGCGCCGTCGACGCTCGCAATTCTTCGTTGATCGCGCTGCCCGGCGGCACCGATGCCACGCCGATCTACGCTCGCCTCGCCGGGCAATCGGTACCGTGGAAGCGCGTCACCATTATCCCCACCGACGATCGCCTCGTTGCGGTCGACAGCGACCTTGCCAACGTGCGCGAGATCGCCCGGACGTTCCTCCCGACGGGAGCGCGCGTGATCCCCATCGCCAGCGGCGCGGCGGACGATTACCGGCTCGCCGGCAATGCCGCGGACGCCCGGCTGCAGGACCTCCCCTGGCCGCCCGACCTCGCCTGGCTCGACGTCGGGGAGGACGGGCACACGGCGTCCATCTTCGACGGGCCCGACCTCAAGGAAGCGCTCGACTCGCCCAAGGCGCGGCGCGCGGTGGGCGTGATGCCCGACCCGCTGCCGAAGGACGCGCCGGTTCCTCGTGTGACCCTGACCCGTGCCTCGATCCTCTCGGCGCGGACCATCCTCATCACCGTGACCGGCAACGCCAAGCGCGAGCTCCTCGAGCAGGCGATCGCCGATGGGCACAGCTCACGGCTGCCGATCGGCCGCGTGCTTGCCGAGGCCGAGCAGCCCATCGACATTCACTGGTGCCCGTGAGCCCGCTTTCCGTTTCCCCGCGCGCCGATTAGGGTCGCGGGGCGATGCGCCAATATCTCGACTTGATGCAGCGGATCCTCGACGAGGGCGTCGAGCAGCAGGACCGCACCGGGACCGGCACCCTCTCCTGGTTCGGCGCGCAGATGCGCTTCGACCTCGCCGACGGCTTTCCGCTGCTGACGACCAAGAAGCTGCACCTGCGCTCGATCATCGTCGAATTGTTGTGGTTCCTTCGCGGCGACACCAACGTCCGCTGGCTCAACGAGCGCAAGGTGAGCATCTGGGACGAATGGGCCGATGAGGATGGCGACCTCGGCCCCGTTTACGGCAAGCAGTGGAGGGCTTGGGAGGCGGCGGACGGGCGGCACGTCGATCAGGTCGCCAACCTCGTCCAGCTGATCCGCGACGATCCCTATTCGCGGCGCCAGATCGTCACCGCCTGGAATCCTGGCGAGATCGGGCGCATGGCGCTGGCGCCGTGCCACTGCCTCTTCCAGACGCAGGTCGCCGCGGGCCGGCTAAACCTCCAACTGTATCAGCGCAGCGCCGACGTGTTCCTCGGCGTGCCCTTCAACATCGCTTCTTATGCGCTGCTGACTCACATGCTGGCGCGCGCGTGCGGGCTCGAGCCGGGCGTGTTCGTGTGGACCGGCGGCGACTGCCACCTCTACTCCAACCATCTCGAGCAGGCGCGGCTGCAGCTGACCCGCGAGCCTCGCCCGTTGCCCCGGCTGGTCATCAAGGACCGCGGGCAGGGCCTGTTCGATTACCAGCCGGAGGATTTCCTGTTCGAGAGCTACGACCCGCACCCGCATATCGCGGCGCCGGTCGCAGTTTGAGCCCTCTTCGTCGGTAACTGCTCTCGGACCAGGAAGCCGCCGCTGGGAGCCGTTTCGGCGGCGCCGCGTTGGATGCTCCCGTTAGACAAGGGAGAACAGGCAATGTTCCACAAGATTGTCACCGTGGCGCTGCTCGGCGCGGCGCTCGCCACTGCCGCCTGTAACACCGTCCGCGGCGCGGCCCGCGACGTGAACTCGGTGGCGAACGCCGCCGACAACGCCATCTAGCAAGGAGGAAAAGCCATGCTTCAGAAGATCCTGACCGTCGGACTGATCGGTGCGGCGCTCGTAATGGCGGCGTGCAACACCGTCCGCGGCGCGGCTCGCGACGTGAACTCGGTCGCCAACTGCACCGAGAATACGATGAACGGAGGCAATTGCTGAATCGCGGCCGCTGGACAAAGCCGCCGCACCGCGGCCATGGTTGTTCCGTAGGTCAAACGAGGGAGCAATAAATGGTTCGCAAATTGATGGTCGCGGCGGTGATCGGCGGCAGCGTGGTCCTGGCTGCCTGCAACACGGTCCGCGGCGCGGCCGCGGACGTGAACTCGGCCGCCAATTGCACCGAGAATGCCGTTCACGGGGGCCGCTGCTAGGCGGTCGCCACAACGGCGAAAAGAGAGCCCCGGCGGATCGCTCCGCCGGGGCTTTTTGTTGGGCCCGTCGCCCGGGGACTAGTCCTTCAGATAGTCGCCGGCGTCGGCGTCCATCCCGTGGCCCGAGGGCGCAACCTCGGCCAGCGGGTCGGCGTGGATCGCCGCTTCCGGCCCCTGGGCGAGCTCGGCCGCATGCTCCTCGGCGGCGCTGTTCGGAAGGATCAGCGATTCCTGGAGCTTGCGGTGCGCGGCGCGAAGCGCGGTGTCGCGCGCGGTGGCGGCGACCCGCAGGCGGTTCATGCCCGCGCCCGTGCCCGCCGGGATCAGCCGGCCGACGATCACATTCTCCTTGAGGCCCTGGAGCGTGTCGGTCTTGCCCTGGACGGCCGCCTCGGTGAGCACCCGGGTGGTCTCCTGGAACGAGGCCGCCGAGATGAAGCTGCGGGTCTGCAGGCTCGCCTTGGTGATGCCCAGCAGCACCGGCTTGCCTTCGGCCTTCTTCTGCTTCTTCTCGAGCCGCGAGTTGATCTCGTCCATCTCCTCGCGGTCGACCTGCTCGCCCGGCAGCAGCGTCGTGTCGCCGCTCTCGGTGATCTCGACCTTCTGCAGCATCTGGCGAACGATCACCTCGATGTGCTTGTCGTTGATCTTCACGCCCTGCAGTCGATAGACCTCCTGGATCTCGCTCACGAGATACTCCGCCAGCGCCTCGACCCCGAGCACCTCGAGGATGTCGTGCGGATCGGGTGAGCCGCCGACGAGATTGTCGCCGCGCTTCACGAAGTCGCCTTCCTGGACCTCGATCATCTTCGACTTGGGCACCAGATACTCGACCGGCTCCGAACCATCCTCGGGGACGATCGCGATCTTCCGCTTGGCCTTGTAGTCGCGCATGAAGGTGACCTTGCCGGAGACCTTGGCGATGATCGCATTCTCCTTCGGCTTGCGCGCCTCGAACAGCTCGGCCACGCGCGGCAGACCGCCGGTGATGTCGCGCGTCCGCGCGGCTTCCCGCGGCATGCGCGCCAGCACCTCGCCGGCCTCGACCTGCTGCCCGTCCTCGACGGCGATGATCGCCCCGGCGGCGAGGCGATAGACCCCCGCCTCCTTCGCGCCCTTGCCGGTGAGCGTGAGGCGCGGGTGGAGCGACTCCTTCTTCGACTTGGTCGTGTCGTCGGTGACCACGCGCTGCGTGATGCCGGTCGACTCGTCGACCTGCTCGGTCATCGTGCGGTTTTCGATCAGGTCCTGGTACTTCACGGTACCGGCCTTCTCGGTGATTACCGGGCTGAACGACGGGTCCCACTCGGCGATGCGGTCGCCGCGGCTGACGATATGCCCGGTCTCGCACAGCAAGTGCGCGCCGTAGGGCACGCGGTGCGTCGACAGCTCGCGCCCGTCCATGTCGAGGATCGCGATCTCGCCCGAGCGCGACAGCGAGATGTGCCGGCCGCGCGGGTCCATGATCGTCGGCATGTCGCGAAGCTCGATGGTGCCGTCGACCGGCGATTCGAGGTTCGACTGCTCGTTGAGCTGCGCCGCGCCGCCGATGTGGAAGGTCCGCATCGTCAGCTG
>DASUXP010000253.1:0-5406 GCA_036377835.1 Sphingomicrobium sp.
TAGCCGCCGGTTTTGATGTTGGGCGCGCGGTCGTGGTAGCCGAGCGCCATCAGGTAATAATCCGCTCCGCTCCCTGCCCGGTTCGAGAAGTCGGAAATGACGTTGATGTTGATCCCGCCGACGCCGTTGTCGACACCGACGGAGCCGGCGATGATGACCATTCCCGGGAATTGCTGAGCAGGGCCGAGCGCGAACGGATCGGGATTGATGCCTTCCGGCGATTCGCCGTCGTTGCCGGCAGAGATGACGATGACGATGCCGGCGTTGACCGCGTCGCGGATGGCGCTCAGCAGGGCCGGCCCGGGCGCCGATCCGCCGAGCGACATGTTGATGACCTTGGCCCCGGCTATGCGCGCGGCATTGATTCCTTCGGCGATGTCATCGTCGAAAAATGAGCAGCCGTCACTGGTGGCGCAGCTGCCGGGATCGTCGGCGCGCATGCTGATGATGGTGGCGTCGAACGCGACCCCCATCGTGTTCAGGTCGTTGCGTGCCGCCGCGGCGACGGCGCTGACTGCCGTGCCGTGCGCGCCCTCGTCGCTGACTCCGCGGTTGCCGGCGACGTCGCCGCTCGCGGGGTCGATCTTGCCGGCAAACTCGGCGAGGTTGGGATTGATGCCGGTGTCGACGATGCCGATCTTGATGCCCTTGCCCGTCGCGCCGGCATTGTAGGCGGCGAGCGCATTGGCCGCGACCGAATAGTTCGACAGCTGATATTCCGACGTGTCGTAGCCCGACCCTCCGGGCGGGGTGGGAGTGGGCGTCGGCGTCGGCGTCGGAGTTGGGGTCGGGGTCGGCGTGGGGGTCGGAGTCGGAGTCGGAGTCGGCGTTGGAGTGACGGTCGGCGGCGGCGGGACCGGCCTGACAGTGCCTCCACCACCACCTCCGCCGCCGCCGCACGCGGCGACGCCGAAAGCGAGCACGACTGCGCAGGCGCTGCTGCCCAAGAGCCGACGGTTCATTTGCTGTTCTCCGCTCAAGCCGCTGAAAACACACGGCTTCCCGAAAAAGCTTATGGTTTATAATTCCTTACAATTTGCTTAAGGCTTTCAACGCGCTACCTCGCGCCGGCAATGGACCCGCGGTTCCATCATATCAAAAACTGGATCTTCGATCTCGATAATTGCCTTTATCCGGCGTCGGCGGGGCTGTTCCCCCTGATCGACGAGCGCATGGGGGCCTACATAGAGCGGCTGCTCGACTGCGACTCCGCCGAGGCCAAGCGGGTGCAGAAAGCCCATTTCCACGAGCACGGCACGACCCTGGCGGGGCTGATGAAGACTCACGGCGTCGACCCGCACGACTTCCTCGCCGACGTGCACGACATTCCGCTCGACCGGGTCCAGTGCGACGCGCGGCTCGGCGCCGCGTTGCCGCGCCTGCCGGGGCGCAAGTTCCTCTTCACCAACGCCGACGCCCCTTATGCCCGGCGCGTCCTCGAGGCGATCGGAGTGCACGAGCATTTCGACGATCTCCACGACATCCATTCCAGCGAGCTGCGCCCCAAGCCCGACAGCCACGGCTATCGCTTGCTGTGCGAACGGTTCGCTATCGATCCTGCGCGCGCCCTGCTGGTCGATGACATGGCCCAGAACCTCGCCCCGGCGAAAGCGCTGGGAATGACGACCGTCTGGGTCGACAACGGCTCGGAGCGCGGCAACCACGCTTATGACGAGCATATCGTCGACCACCGCATCACCGATGTCGGCGAATGGCTCGAACGGATCCTCGGGGGAACGGCATGAACGAGCGGCTTCAAGAGACAGTCGAGAGCGCCTGGGAGGAGCGCGATTCGGTCGGGCCGGAAACGAAGGGCGAGGCGAGGCTGGCGGTCGATGCCGCCCTCGGCGCGCTCGATTCGGGAGAAGCGCGCATCGCCGAGAAGGTGGACGGCGAATGGGTCGTCCACCAGTGGCTGAAGAAGGCGGTGCTCCTCTCCTTCCGGCTCAACCCGATGGAGCTCATCGCCGGCGGGCCCGGCAGCGGCCACTGGTGGGACAAGGTACCGTCCAAGTTCGCCGGCTGGGGCGACAAGGAATTCGCCGCCGCCGCCTTTCGCGCGGTGCCCGGAGCGATCGTCCGCAGGGGAGCTTACGTGGCGCCCGGCGCGGTGCTGATGCCGAGCTTCGTCAACATCGGCGCCCACGTCGGCGAAGGCGCGATGGTCGACACCTGGGCGACGGTCGGAAGCTGCGCGCAAATCGGGCGCAATGTGCACATTTCCGGCGGCGCCGGCATCGGCGGCGTGCTCGAGCCGCTCCAGGCGGGACCGGTGATCATCGAGGACGATTGCTTCATCGGCGCCCGCTCCGAGGTCGCCGAGGGCGTGGTCGTCGAACAGGGCTCGGTGCTGTCGATGGGCGTGTTCCTCGGCGCCTCGACCAAGATCGTCGACCGCGCGTCGGGCGAAGTCCATTACGGCCGTGTGCCGGCTTATTCGGTCGTGATTCCGGGAAGCCTGCCCGGCAAGAACGGCGGTCCGGGTCTCGCCTGCGCGGTGATCGTCAAGCGGGTCGACGAGCGCACGCGATCCAAGACCAGCATCAACGAGTTGCTGCGCGACTGAGTCACATAAGCTGAACTTATGGCCGCTTTCCGCGCATTTGTTGGCGCGGGACGCAGTGCATCGCCACCTTCGCGCGAATGAAGCCGATCGATCCCCAGGCGTTTGACCGCAACTCGGCGGACGCGGCCGAGCTCACGGCGCGCGACAACGCGCCGATGATCCGCACCCAAATGAACGGCAGCGACTGGGGCATATTGGTGATGCTCGCGCTGATCTGGGGTGGCGCCTTTTTCTTCATCGGCGTTGCGGTGAAGCACGTCCCGCCGCTCACCTACGTCTGGCTTCGCCTGAGCATTGCCGCGGCGGCGATGTGGCTGTTCCTGCGCGTGAAAGGCGGGCGCCTCGGCCTGCCCCGGCAGGTGTGGGGCTCGATCCTCCTGCTCGCCTTGCTCAACAATGCCCTGCCCTTCACCCTGTTCGGCTGGGGCCAGACCCACATCGCGAGCGGGCTCGCCTCGATCCTCAACGCGACCACCCCGATCTGGGGCGTGGTCGTCGCCCACCTGCTCACCCGCGACGAGCGGATGACCCCGCGCAAGGTCGGCGGAGTCCTCCTCGGCTTCGCCGGCGTGGCGACGATGATCGGGCCGACCCTGCTCTCCAACATCGGCACCGACGCGCTTGCCCAGCTCGCCTGCGTCGTCGCTTCGCTCAGCTATGCCCTCGCCGCCGTGTGGGCGCGCCGGTTCAAGCGGATGGGCCTGTCGCCGATGAGCGTCACCACCGGCCAGCTCACCGCCGGCGCGGCGATGATGCTTCCGCTCGCGCTGGTCGTCGACCAGCCGTGGCACCATGCACTTCCGCCGCTCAGCGCCTGGGGCGCGATCACCGCGCTGGCGCTGCTCTGCACCGCCTTCGGCTATGTGATGTACTTCCGCCTGATCGATTCGGCCGGCGCCACCAACGCTTTGCTCGTGACGCTGCTGGTGCCGCCGACCGCGATCCTGCTCGGCGGCCTGTTCCTCGGCGAGCAGCTCGCGCCGCAGGACTTCCTCGGCCTCGGCCTGATCGCGCTTGGGCTAGGCGCGATCGACGGGCGGCTGCTCAGCCTTTTTTCGCGGCGCCCGCTTCGGCAAGCAGCCTAGCCGCCTCGGGGCTGGTCCAGTCGAGGTCACCGACGTAGCGCCACACTTCCTTGCCGTCGGCGTCGATCAGGATCGAGGTCGGGAGCACCTGCGCGTCGAACGCGCCCGAAAGCGCCATGCTCGAATCCTGGTAGGCGCCGAGGTCCTCGACCTTCAGCTTGTCGAGGAACGCCTGCACCGAGGCGTGCGGGCCGTTGTCCTGGCTGACCGCGATCACCCCGAGCGCGCCGTCGTCGCGATGCGCCTTGGCCAGCCGGTCGAGGGTCGGCAGTTCCTTGACGCAAGGCGCGCACCAGCTGGCCCACAGGTTCAGAAGCACCGGACTGCCGCGGAAATCGGCGAGGCTGATCTCGCCTCCGTCGGGATCCTTGAAGGCGACGTCGGGCACAGGCTTGCCCTTGTGGCTGCGGTCGATCTTCTCGGGCGCCGCGGGCGTTTGAGCAGCAACGGCGTTGGCCGGTTGCTCCTGCTGCTGCGGCTTGGAACAGGCGGCGAGAGCGAGAAGGGCGAGTGAAAAGGCAAGGCGGCGCATGCCGCCGCCGCTAGCGCAATCCCCGGGGAGCGGCTAGTCGAAGGCCATGACGCCGACGCGGCTCACCATTGTCGCCATGCTTGCGCTGCTCGGGGGCTGCGGCAAGGTCGCCGAGCTCAAGCCCGCCGCGGGGCAGTCGCTCCCGGTCAAGCCGCTGATGGCGCGGACCACGCCGACGGCCGACGAGCTGCTGACTCCGCCGCCCTATGCGCGGCCCGAGCGCATCGACGAGCTGATGAAGCGCTCGCAGCCGCGCCAGGCCGACCCCTTCGACCTGCCGCCACCGACGGGCGGCGCAGCGCCCGCCGCGCCCGCCGGAGCGGACATCGGCAATGTCGCGAACACCGTCGACGACGCGCGGGTGACGTCGCCGCAATGACCGGCCGGATCCGCAAGGCCGTGTTCCCCGTCGCAGGCCTCGGCACGCGCATGCTGCCGGCAACCAAGAGCATCCCCAAGGAGCTGGTGCCGATCGTCGACCGGCCGCTCATCCAATATGCGGTCGACGAGGCGCGCGAGGCGGGGATCGAGCAGCTGATCTTCGTCACCGGCCGCGGCAAGTCCGCGCTCGACGATTATTTCGACATCGGCTTCGAGCTCGAGAAGACCATGCGCGAGCGGGGCAAGAGCCTCGACGCGCTTGAGCCGTCGCGCTCCGGCTTCGGCGAGATCGTGTCGGCGCGCCAGCAGCAGCCGCTCGGCCTTGGCCACGCCGTCTGGTGCGCGCGCGACATCGTCGGCGACGAGCCGTTCGCCGTGCTCCTCCCGGACGACTTGATGATGCCCGGCGCATTGAAGCAGATGGTGGAGGCGTGGCGGCAGGTCGGCGGCAATTTGCTGGCGACCGAGGAGGTGCCGGCGGAAAAGACCAACGCCTATGGCATTATTACGCCCGGCGAGACCAGGGGCGATCTGACCGAGGTGCGCGGGCTGGTCGAAAAGCCCGACCCCGCCGAGGCGCCGTCGCGCCTCGGGGTCATCGGCCGCTACATCCTGCAGCCCGACGTCATGCGCATCCTCGACGAGGGCGAGCGCGGAGCCGGGGGCGAAATCCAGCTCACCGACGCCATGGCGAAGCTGATCGGCAGACAGCCGTTCCATGCGCTGAAGGTCGAATCGGTGCGCCACGACTGCGGCGACAAGGCGGGATTTGTCATCGCCAACGTGGCGGTCGCGCTTCAGCGCGAGGACGTCGCTCCGAAAATTCGCGAATTTCTTACGCG
>DASUXP010000254.1:0-2831 GCA_036377835.1 Sphingomicrobium sp.
CGGCACCGACGGGTGGCGCTCGCGAAAACCGGCGATCAGGTCGAAGCAGTCGCCGACCGTGACGCCCGCACCCAGCGCGCGCCGCCCTGCCGCCTGGACCACGGGGCCGTCGGCGACGGGGTCGGAAAAGGGAATTCCGACCTCGACCATGTCGGCGGCGCCCGCGACCAGCGCATCGAGATGGCGTGCGCTGGTGGTCACGTCAGGATCGCCAAGCATCAGGAACGCGCCGAGCGCGCCTTGGCCGCCGAGGCGGTCGAACATGGCGGAATAGCGGTTCATGCGAGGAGCGCCTGGGCCTGGCTGACGTCCTTGTCGCCGCGCCCCGACAGGCCGACGAGGAGCAGCAGGTCGGGGTCGACCTCGGCGAGCTTCAGTGCATGGGCGAGCGCATGAGCGGACTCGAAGGCGCAGAGAATGCCTTCGCTTTTCGCGAGCCGCCGGAACGCCGCGAGCGCCTCCGCATCGGTTGCCCCGACATAATCGGCGCGGCCGATGTCCTTGAGATGGGCATGCTCCGGCCCGACCGCGGGATAATCGAGACCGGCCGACACCGACCAGGTATCGGCGGCCTGCCCGTCAGCGTCCTGGAGCAAATAGGTTTCGGCCCCGTGCAGGATTCCCGGCCGTCCACGCAGCAGCGTCGCGCCATGCTCGGCGCCGTCGAGCCCGCGGCCGGCGGCCTCGACCCCGACCAGCCCGACATCGTCGCCGAGGAAGTCGGCGAACAGGCCGATGGCGTTCGACCCGCCGCCGACGCAAGCCACGACCGCGTCGGGCAGCCGCCCCGCCTGTTCGAGGATCTGGGATCGCGCCTCGCGGCCGATCACGCGCTGGAATTCGCGCACGATCGTCGGGAACGGGTGCGGCCCGGCTGCCGTCCCGAGCAGATAATGGGTCTGCTCGAAGCTCGCCGACCAGTCGCGCAGCGCCTCATTGATAGCGTCCTTCAGCGTCCGCTCGCCGCTCTCTACCGAGACGACCCGTGCGCCCATCAGCTCCATGCGGAAGACGTTGAGCTTCTGCCGCTCGACGTCCTCGGCGCCCATGTAGATGACGGTCTCGAAGCCGAGCAGCGATCCGGCGATCGCGGTCGCGACGCCATGCTGCCCGGCTCCGGTCTCCGCGATCAGGCGGCTCTTGCCCATCCGCCGCGCGAGCAAGGCCTGGGCGAGCACCTGGTTGGTCTTGTGCGCGCCGCCGTGGAGCAGGTCCTCGCGCTTTAGATAGATGTTGCCGGGAAGGTTTCGGCAGCGGGTCAGCGGGGTCGGCCGGCCCGCATAGTTGCGCAGGAGCTCGTCGAGCTCGGCCGCGAAGGCGGGATCGCTTTGAGCGTCGAGGAAGGCGGCCTCGAGCTGCTCGAGCGCGGGCATCAGGATCTCGGGCACATAAGTCCCACCGAACCGCCCGAAGCGGCCGCTCAGGCGCATTGCCGCACCTGCTCGCGGCAAGCGGGCCGAAGCGTCTCGAACAGCGCCGCGATCTTGTCCGGCGACTTGCGGCCGGGCGCCGCGTCGAGGGCTGAGCCGACATCGATGGCGTAGGCGCCGAGGCGCTGCGCCTCCCGGGCATTGTGCACGCCGATGCCGCCGGCGACGATCGCCTCGGCGAACTGCGAATGGCCGCGCACGCGAGTCCAGTCGAAGGTGCGGCCGGTGCCGCCCTCGCCATTGTCGAACAGGAGCCGGTCGCCGCCTCGGCGCGCCAGCGCCTCGGGCCCGACGCTGATCGCGGTCCACACTTCGCAGCCGTCGGGAAGCGAACGCCTGAGCTCGGCGAGGTAAGCCGAGTCCTCGCCCCCGTGCAGCTGGACGGCGCCGAGGCCGAGCCGCTGCGCGATGTCCGCGACGCTTCCCGGGGGAGCGTCGCGGAACACCCCGACCGGGCACATGCCGCGTCTCCGCGCGAGTCGAGCCAGGGGAATTACCCGCTCGGCATCGACGTGGCGCACGCTGCCCGGGACGAAGACGAAGCCGGCGAAGGTCGCCGGTGCGGCCGATTGAAAATCTCGCTCGCGGTTGAGGCCGCACAGCTTCACCCGGCCGAAGATGACGGCGCGGGCTGCCGCCGCGGGATCCGCGGAGCGCATCAGCGACGTGCCGATGAGGAAGGCGTCGGCATGGCCCGACAGCCGCTCGATGTCGGCGCGGTCGCGGATGCCCGACTCCGAAACGATCAGCCGGTCCGCGGCCATGGCGGCGAGCCGCTCCGTCGCGGCGAGGTCGATGGAGAGATCGCGCAAGTCGCGGTTGTTGATCCCGATCACCGGCGCGCCCAGCGCCAGCGCCCGCGCCATCTCGCGCTCGTCGTGCACCTCGACCAGCGCATCCATGCCGAGCCGCGCCGCCTCGGCGATGAGCAGCCGAGCGTCGGCATCGCCGAGCAGCGACAGCATCACCAGGATCGCGTCGGCGCCGGACAGGCGCGCCTCGGCAACCTGCCGCGGATCGAGGAAGAAGTCCTTGGCGAGGATCGGCCCGTCGAACTCGGCGCGCGCCGCGGCGAGGTCGGCGCCCGAGCCGCCGAAGAAGTGATTGTCGGTGAGCACGCTCAGCGCATCGGCAACGCCGGCATAGCCGCGAGCGAGCTCTGCCGGGTCGGCGCCGGCGCGGATCGCGCCTTGCGACGGGGACGCCTTCTTGATCTCGAGGATGAAGCGCGCGCCGGGGCGGGCGAGCGCTTTGGCGAGGCTGCGGCGGGTTGGCCGTGCGGAGGCGCGCAGCGCATCGATGGAAACGCTGTCGAACCTCGCCGCGAGCTCGGCCCGCTTGGCCGCTGCGATCTCGCCGAGGATGCCGGCCGGTTCAGCCACGGCTCGCCTCGACGAACCG
>DASUXP010000255.1:0-10844 GCA_036377835.1 Sphingomicrobium sp.
GTCGAATGCGCGATCAAGACGGCGCGCGCCTATCACCAGCATGCCGGAAGCGAGGAGCGGTTCGAGCTCATCACCTTCAACAACGCCTTCCACGGGCGCACGCTGGGGACGATCAGCGCGTCAAGCCAGGACAAGATGCACAAGGGGTTCGAGCCCCTGCTCCCCGGCTTCAAGTATGTCGAATTCGACGATCTCGAAGCCGCGAAGGCGGCAATCGGGCCGAACACCGCGGGCTTTCTGGTCGAGCCGATCCAGGGCGAGGGCGGTATCCGCCCGGCGAGCCACGAATTCATCGCCGGCCTGCGTGCTGCGTGCGACGACAAGGACCTGATGCTGGTCTTCGACGAAGTGCAGTGCGGGGTCGCGCGCACGGGCACCCTGTTCGCTTACGAGCAATATGGGCTGACGCCGGACATCATGGCCGTAGCCAAGGGCATCGGCGGCGGCTTCCCGATGGGCGCCTGCCTTGCGACCGAGAAGGCGGCCGGCGGGATGGTCATCGGAACCCACGGCTCGACCTTCGGCGGCAACCCGCTGGCGATGGCCACCGGCCAGGCGGTGCTCGACGTGGTCGCCAACGATGAGTTCCTCGCCCAGGTGCGCATGACCGGCGAACGGCTGCGCTCGGCGCTAGAGCAGATGATCCCCAACCACGACCATCTGTTCGAGGCCGTGCGGGGGGTCGGGTTGATGCTGGGGATCAAGATGAAGTCGGACAGCCGCGCGTTCGTGAACTACCTCCGCACCAAGGGGCTTTTGACCGTGTCGGCGGGCGACAATGTGATGCGCGTGCTGCCGCCGCTGATCATCGAGGAAAGCCACATCCGCGAGTTCGTCGAGGGGCTTTCGGCCGCTGCGGCGGACTATGAGGTGCCCGCGGCGGCGGCTTAGCGTCATCCCGGCGTTGAGCCGGGATCCGCCTTATACCGCAGGGAAGGCAGGCAGCCCCGGATCCGGGGTGACGGGTTGGTTGTCGGTCCGTGCAACCGACCCTATCTTCCTTGCATGCCCACAACCGAAACCTTCACGGACGCCGTGCTCGGCGTCGCCATCCCTTCGCGCAATGCGCGCGGCCGAATCGCGCGTTTGGGGCCCGTCATCGACGACGTGCTCGGCAACCACGGTTATCCGCCGCTGATCGAGAAGCTGCTCGCCGAAGCGCTGACCCTGACGGCGCTGCTCGGTGCGTTGCTCAAGGAGCCGCAGGGTCAGATGACGCTGCAAGCGCAGACCCAGGGCGGGATCGTCGACCTCATGGTTTGCGACTATCTCGGCGGCGAGCTGCGCGGTTACGTGCGCTACGACCGCGAGCGGCTGGCCGACGCGCCGATGAACCCGTCGCTGAAGGAAATGCTTGGCGACGGCTATCTCGCCATCACCTTCGACCAGCCGCTGGCCAACGAGCGTTACCAGGGGATCGTGCCGATCGAGGGCAAGAGCCTCGCCGACGCGGCGCAGAGCTATTTCGCCCAATCGGAGCAGATCCCGAGCCTCGTCCGGCTCGCCGCGGAGAAGCTTGACGGCCATTGGTCGGCGGGCGGCCTGCTGCTCCAGCACCTGCCGGAGGGCGAGGACGGTCGCGATCGGCTGCACACGCGACTCGACCACCCGGATTGGCCGCACATCGCCATCCTCGGCGGGTCGGTGAAAACGGAAGAGCTCACCGATCCCAAGCTGCCGCTCGACGATTTGCTGTGGCGGCTGTTCCACGAGGAGAACGAGGTGCGGACGCTCGAGTCGCTGCCGCTCCGCAAGGGGTGCCGCTGCGACCCGGATTATGTGCGATCGGTGATTGCCCGCTTCCCCGCCGACGAGCGCGCGGAGATGGTCGGAGAGGATGGCTTCATCCGTGTCGATTGCGCCTTCTGCTCGTCGAGCTTCGCCATCGACCCGACCGAATTTTCCTGATCTCTCTTTTGCTATCCAACACTTAACCGGCTCGTGTTAAACGCCGTCACATGACGGGGCGGAGAATCACGGTCGCGGTCGGCGGCCTGGCAGTTGCGCTGGCGCTCGGCGCGGCGCAGCGGCCGGCGGCGCTTGCCGGAGCCGCGGGGGGCGTTTGGGAGGTCAGCGGCGCTCCGGGCGCTTCTGCTCCGCTCAAGCAGTGCCTCGCCGATCCGGCTATGCTCGCCCAGTTCGAGCATCGCGGGAAAGCGTGCAACCGGACGGTGATCAGCGATAACGGCAACACCACGGTGATTCACTACACCTGCCCGGGCGGCGGGTTCGGGCAGAGCAAGTTGACCCTGATCACGCCGCGCTCGCTGCGCGTCGAGACTCAGGGAATCTCGGACAATCTGCCGTTCAACTACACGCTCCAGGCGCGGCGCACGGGCGACTGCCCGCCGCGCTGAATCGCCGCGGCCGTCATTAAGGCGGCGTTTAACCATGATCAGCTAAAGGGGTTGCGTGCCGGATTTGGCACGCTTTCCTCCCAATCGGGCAGCGATGTCCGATACCTGGGCCGCCCTTCGCAAGATCGGCGGCCCTTCTTTTGTGCACTTTCCTCCCCGGCATTTGCCGGGGAGGGGGACCAGCGAAGCTGGTGGAGGGGTTCTTCGTACGACAAGGCCCCTCCACCGCCTTCGGCGGTCCCCCTCCCCACGAAATCGTGGGGAGGATATGGGGTCCCGATGAAAAAAGCGGTTGTCCTTCTCTCCGGCGGGCTCGACTCGATGGTTTGTGCTGCGCTGGCGCGCGAGCAAGGGTTCCGAGTCGTCGCGCTGACCGTCGACTACGGGCAGCGGCACCGGGTCGAGCTCGATTCGGCGCGGGCGATCGCCGCCGGACTTGCGGACGAGCATATCGTCCTGCCGCTCGACCTCCGCGCTTTCGGTGGATCCGCGCTGACCGGCGACATCGATGTTCCCAAGGACGGGGCCGGCGAGGGGATTCCGGTGACCTACGTCCCGGCGCGCAACACGATTTTCCTCAGCCTGGCGCTTGGGCTCGCCGAGGCGCGCGGCGGGCGCGACATCTTCATCGGCGTCAACGCGCTCGATTATTCGGGCTATCCCGACTGCCGACCCGAGTTCGTCGAGGAGTTCGAGCGCCTCGCCAACGTCGCCACGAAAGCCGGGGTCGAGGGCGAGCGCTTCACCATTCACGCGCCGCTGCTGGGCATGACCAAGTCCGACATCGCCCGCGAGGCGGAGCGGCTGGGACTCGACGCGGCGCTCAGCCACAGCTGCTACGACCCGCTTCCTGACGGGACCCATTGCGGCGAGTGCGATGCCTGCCGCCTGCGCGCCAAGGGCTTCGCCGACGCGGGGATCGACGATCCGACCAGCTATGCTCCCCTCGCCCCTTCAGGGGAGAGGGAAGAGCCGCGAAGCGGCGAAGGGAGAGGGGCATGAACGCCCACAACTCCCCCTCTCCCCGGCCCTCTCCCCTGAAGGGGAGAGGGAGCACAGTTTATGCCGTCAAGGAGGCCTTCCTGACGCTCCAGGGGGAGGGGATGCAGTCGGGCAGCAGGGCGGTGTTCCTGCGCTTCGCCGGCTGCAACCTGTGGTCGGGCCGGGAGCAGGATCGCGCAACCGCGCAATGCAATTTCTGCGACACCGATTTCGTCGGCACCGACGGGGAAGGCGGGGGCAAGTTCGCGACCGCGGAGGCGCTGGCGGCGCATGTCGAATCGCTGTGGGGCGCGGCGCTGGAGCGGCGGCTGGTGGTGATCACCGGGGGCGAGCCGATGCTGCAGCTCGATTCGGGGCTGATCGAGGCGCTTCATGCGCGCGGCTTCCGAGTCGCCGTGGAAACCAACGGCACCTTGCCGGCGGTCGAGGGCCTCGACTGGATCTGCGTCAGCCCCAAGGCGGGGACGGAGGTCGTGCAGCGCAGCGGCGACGAGCTGAAGCTGGTGTGGCCGCAACCGGGGATCGATCCCGCCGAGCTGGAGCGCTGGGACTTCGAGCACTTCCTCGTCCAGCCGATGGACTGCGCCGACGGCGAGGCGGCACGCGACGCCGCCGTGCGGCTGGCGATGGAGCGGCCGCGGTGGCGGCTGTCGCTCCAGGCGCACAAGGTGCTCGGCCTGGCCTGAGCCTTATTCGGCGGCGCTGTTGGTCGTCGTTTCGGCGGCGCTGTTGCTCACTGGCGTAGGGGCCGGACGCGGGGTCCGCGGAGTCGCCGCCGAGCGATTTCCGGCGGCGCCGTTCGACGTCGCGCCGTTGGTCTCCGGCTCGAGATAATTGACGTCGGCGGCCATGTTCGCGTCCTCGCCCGTGACGGCGTCGATGGCGGTCACGTCATTGGCGACGATGTTCTCGGCGGTGAGGTTCTCGTCGACGTTGGTGGTGTTGTCGACCTGGTCGTTGTTGCGGCAGGCCGCGAGGCTGAGCGCCGCACCGGCGAAGAGAATCAAAAGGCGCATCCGTCACTCCCGCCCGTCACGGGCCAAAAAAAGAGGCTGCCGGCAACTACCGGCAGCCTCTTCAAATGCCAACGCCTCCACGAGGGAGGCGTCAAGGCAATTACATCGCGTTGTTGGTCGACGTGTTGGTGTCCGTCACGGTCACGTTGCCGGCCGAGACGTTCATGTCCGTCGCGTTCATGGTCATGTTCGCGTCGGTCGCGTTCATGTCCGTCGCATTCATATCCGTCGCGTTCATGTCGGTGGTGGTGACATTCTCGTCGACGTTCATCGTGTTGTTGGCGTTGTCGTTGCTGCTGCAAGCCGCAACCGCCAGGGCCGCGCCAGCGACCAGGATAAGAGCACGCATTCAAGACTCCCTATTTATTGCGATCTGCAGCGGTCGCCCGCTTCGCAAATCGCGCGGACAATAGTCTGAAGCACAAGGTTCCATCAAGACTCTTTGCACGGCCGCTCCAAGCCGTTGAGAAATTGACGGAAGTTGTTCTTCAAGGCCGCATCAACCCCCGTCATCGGCAATTGTTTCCCGAGCGCGGCGAGGCTGGTGACCCCATATTCGGCGATGCCGCAGGGCACGATGCCCCCGAAATGCATGAGGTCGGGATCGACATTGATGGCGAAGCCGTGGAGGGTCACCCAGCGCTTCACGCGGACGCCGAGCGCGCCGATTTTGGCTTCGTCGGCACCATCTCCGACCCAGATGCCGATGCGCCCCTCGGCGCGGTGCGCGTTAACGCCGAGCTGCCCCAAAGCGTCGATCATCCATTGCTCGAGCGAGTGGACGAAGCGGCGGATGTCCTTCCCACGTTTCTCGAGGTCGAGCATCAAATAGCCGACGCGCTGGCCGGGGCCGTGATAGGTGTAGCGCCCGCCGCGGCCGGCCTCGAACACCGGCAATTGCATCGGGTTGAACAATTCGGCCGGGTCCGCGCTGGTGCCGGCAGTGAAAAGGGGTGGATGCTCGAGCAGCCAGATGCACTCGCTCGCGCCGTCCTCGCGGATGGCACGGACGCGCTCCTCCATGAAGGCGAGCGCCTCGGCGTAAGGCACAAGCCCGTCGCTGACGCGCCATTCGATGTTGCCCGGCTCTTCCATGCGAGGGCGGAGATACGCATAAGGCTCGCAGCAAAAAAGGGGCGCACGAATGGCCAAGCTGTCGATCTCCAGGGCCTGGGACGAGACCAAGGCGATCCTCGCCCGTGACGGACGGCTGGTGGTCGCGGTCGCGCTGGCGCTGTTCGTGCTCCCGGGCGTGGTGCTCAACGTGACCACCCCGCAGGCGCCGGCGGGCGAGCTTCCCCGCGCCGGGCCGTGGATTGCGGTGGCGATCGTCGCGCTGGTCGCGTCGGTCACCGGCCAGCTCGCGGTGATCCGCCTCGCGATGGGGCCGCACGTCTCGGTCGCCGAGGCGATCCGCCACGGCGCGTTGCGCGCGCTGCCTTACCTCGGTGCGATGCTGATCTGGGCGGCACCGGTGATCCTTATCGGCGGGTTCCTCGCCGGGCTGATCTCGCTCAATCCGGAACGGCCGCCCCCCGCCGCCGCGCTGGGGCTGCTGGTGCTGATGGGCGTGGCCATGTTCCTCGCGGTGCGCTTCATGATGAGTTCGCCGGTGGCGAGCGCCGAGCACGCCGGGCCGGTGACGATCCTGTCGCGCAGCTGGAAGCTGACCGCGGGGAACTGGTGGCGGCTGTTCGGATTCCTGCTGCTGTTCGGGATCGGCGCGCTGGCACTGCTGTTCGCCGTGGCCGCGGTGGTGGGGGTGATCGCCAAGGTGCTGCTCGGCGGGATCGGCCCGATGACGCTCGGCGGATTGCTGGTGGCCATCGTCGGACAGCTGCTGAACGCGGCCATGTGGGTGGTGTTCTTCGTGATGCTGGCGCGGCTCTACCTTCAGCTGGCCGGGCGCGATTCGGTCTCGGTGCCGAGCAGCGGGACCTGAGGGGCGCAGTCCCTCGGCAGGATCCCGAGCAGCCGCGGGTCGGGAAAGCGCTCGATCGCGCGCTTGTACGGTGTGAATCCGGCGCGGCGGTAGGCGGCGAGCGCGGCGGGGTGATCGAGCGTGCAGGTGTGGACGTGGACCCGGTTGACGGTGTCGCGCCAGGCGCGCCGCAGCGCCTCGTCAAGCAGCCAGCGGCCGTGGCCGAGACCGGAGAGGTCGGGCACGAGGCCGACGAAGGCGAGCTCGCACTCGCCGGCCTCGCGGAAGTCGAGCTCGAGCATGCCGACGTCGCGGCCGTTGCCGTCGACCACGGCGAACAGCTCGACCTGGGGGTGCTGGACGATGGCGGCGAGCTTGTCGTCGTCCATGACCAGCCGCGAGAACCATAGCCACGGCGCGCCGACTAGGCGGAACAGCTCGCGGTAGCGCGTGGGCTCCGGGTGGGTGAGGCGCTGGAGGTCGAGGGTCGAAGGCGGGACCTCCACCTGCGGCCGCTCGCGCATCTCGAGGTAGGTGACGACCGCGGCGAGCTCGGACGAAGGGAGTGGGGTGTAGGTCATGCCCACTTCGCCAGCGGCGGGAGGCTCATCAGGATCGCATCGATGTTGCCGCCGGTCTTGAGGCCGAAGAGCGTGCCGCGGTCGTAGAGCAGGTTGAACTCGACGTAGCGCCCGCGGAAAGTGAGCAGCCGGTCGCGGTCCTCGTCCGTGAAGGGCATGTCCATGCGCTTGCGCACCAGCTGCGGGAAAATGTCGAGGAAGGCTTCGCCGACGTCCCTCGTGAAGGCGAAATGGGCGTCGAAATGGCCTTCGAGGTGATCGTAAAAGATGCCGCCGGCGCCGCGCGCGACCCCCCGGTGGGGGATGAAGAAATAGTCGTCGGCCCACTTGGAAAAGCGCGGGTAGAAGGTCGGGTCGTGGGCAGCGCAGGCGGCGCGCAGCCTTGCGTGGAAGGCCTCGGTGTCCTCTTCGCAGGGGATCGCCGGGTTGAGGTCCGCGCCGCCGCCGAACCAGCGCTTCGTCGTGGTGAGGAATCGGGTGTTCATGTGCACCGCGGGGACGTGCGGATTGGCCATGTGCGCGACGAGGCTGATCCCGGTGGCGAAGAAGCTGGGGTCCTCGTCCGCCCCGGGGATGCTCTGGGCGAACTCGGGGCTGAACTGCCCGCCCACGGTCGAGACGTTGACCCCCACTTTCTCGAAGACCTTGCCGGCCATCTGTCCGCGGACGCCGCCGCCGCCGGGCTCGCCCGAGGGGTCGGTGCGCTCCCATGGCGTGTAGGCGAAGGCGGCGTCCGAGCCCGCCTCGCGCTCGATCTCCTCGAACGCGGCGCAGATCCGGTTCCGCAGCGACTCGAACCAGTCGCGCGCCGCCCGTTGCTGGTCGTCGAGAGGAAGCATCGGCGCGTCATTGCGAGAAGCGGGCGAAAGGCGCAAGGTGAGCGCGAGGGGGGCCTCGCTCATGCTGATCGCGCTGCTCGTTCCACTTGGCCTGGCGGTCCTTGTCTTCGCGTGGGTGCTTTTGCGCGCGGCAATCGCCAAGCGCGCCGTGCCGAAGATCGAGGCGATGGCGGTCGGCGCCATCGTATGCTTTTTCGACACGCTCGGCATCGGGTCGTTCGCTCCAACCACGGCGTGGCTCAAGTTCCGGCGGATCGTCCCTGACCGCCTGATCCCGCCGACGATGCTCGTTGGCCTGACTCCGCCGTCCATGGCCGAAGCCGCAATCTTCCTCGTCATCCTCGGCGTGCTGGTCGACCCGGTGCTGCTCGTTGGATGCGTGATCGCTCTGCTGATGGGCGGGTTGATGGGAGCGCCGCTGGTTGCGAAGACACGGGTTTGGATCGTTCAGCTCGTGGTCGGGATCGCCTTGGTGCTCGCCGCCGCGGCTTATGCGATGACCAATTTGCACATGTTCCCGGCGGGCGGGACGGCGAACAGCCTGCCCGTCGGGTTGATGGTGGTCGCCATCGCCATGAACTTCGTCATCGGGATCCTGCTCAACTTCGGCGTCGGCAATTATGCCCCGACGTTGGTGATGCTGAGCCTGATGGGCATGGACCCGCGGCTGTGCTTTCCGATCATGGCCGGGGGCGCCGCGCTGACCGGCGCGGGCGCCAGCATCCGTCACATCCAGATCGGCCAGATCGACCTCAGGATCGTGCTCGGCCTTGCGATCGGCGGGATCCCGGCGGTCTTCCTCGCGGCATTCATCGTCAAGACGATGCCGCTCGAAACGCTGCGCTGGCTGGTCATCGTGGTCGTGCTCTATGCGGCCGCCGTCATGTTCCGAGCCGCCATGATGGGCCGGCGCGAGCACAAGGCCGAGGCCGCGACCGCGCCGCTCGTCACCTGAACCGGCTCAGCCCTCCGCCCATTCCTTGCTCTTGTCGAGGATGTTCAGCTCGCGCAGCAGCGCGTCGACGCTGCGGGTGAGCTCAGGGAGGAAGGTCACCTGATGGCGGGCGCCGCGGTAGGATTCGGCCATCAGGATCGCATCGACGAGGATGGGGACGACGAGGCCCTCGGGATCGTCGAGCTCGGCGAGGCCCTGCAGCCGTTCGAGCGCCTTGCGCCGGGCGCGCTCGGGGTTGGTCATGGCTTCGGTCCGGCCGATGATCCAGCTCATTCGAAGGGCACTCCTCAAAAGCCGCAAGGATATCGGCGCGCGGCAGGCAGGGAAGTTCGGGCGGGCGCGGCGGCGAGGCGCCTCGGCGCAGAAGGGCGGTTATTCGGCCGCCGAGGGCATGGGCATGGCCGGCAGCGGCATCGCCTCGGCCGCTTCCCAGCGCTTCAGCTTGTGGCCACCCTCCCACAGCTCCATCGGGTCGCCGGTGCTCCAGCCTTCGGCGATCCGCAGGGCGTCGGCATCGTCGGCGGCGATGAACTCGCGCCGATGATCGATGTGACCGCTGAAGCGGTCCATGAAGTACAAGCGGTAATCGCCCATTCTTGCCACCCCCGCGTGGCGAGTCGCCTTGTAGCAGATTTCCGCCAAAAAAACCTGATCCAGGTTGACCGGCCGCGGTCCGGCAATTCCGCCCCTTGGCAGCCGCCGCACCCCTCGCTATCAGGCCCGCCATCGCGTGGGGCAACGCCCTCGCGCGGCGTCGCCTGAGTGCCAACCGGCACCAGGCTTAATCGCGTCAAAAGGGAAAGCATGGCCACGCAGGCACAGTCCGCTGAGGGTTCCCAAGGCACAGGCGGCGAGGGCGTACGCCGCCGCGACTTCCTCAACATCGCCGCCGTGAGCTTCGCCGGAGTTGGCACCGTTGCCGCCTTGGCGCCGCTGATCGTGCAGATGTCGCCGTCGGCCGACGTTCTCGCGCTGTCGACCACCGAGGTGGACATTTCGAAGGTCCAGTCGGGGCAGGGGATCAAGGTCAGCTGGCGCAAGCAGCCGGTGTTCATCCGTAACCTGACGCCCAAGGAAATCGCCGAGGCGAACGCCGTGCCGCTGTCGGCGCTGCGCGACCCGCAGACGCTCGCCGAACGGACCAAGCCGGGCAAGGCCAACTGGCTGATCACTTTGGGCGTCTGCACCCACCTCGGCTGCGTCCCGCTGGGGATCGGCGAGGGTGAGAACCGCGGGCCGTTCGGCGGCTATTTCTGCCCGTGCCACGGCAGCGCCTACGACACCGCGGCGCGAATCCGGCAGGGGCCGGCGCCGCTCAACCTGCAGGTGCCGGATTACAAGTTCACGTCGGCGACTACGGTCGAGATCGGGGCAGCTGAAAAATGAGTTTTTCCTGGGCGAAGCCGTACGAACCCAAGACTGCGCTGGGCCGCTGGTTCGATGAGCGCCTGCCGCTTCCGCGCCTCGCCTATGGCGCGGTCGGCGGCGGCTATCCGGTACCGCGCAACCTCAACATGTTCTGGAACTTCGGGGTCCTCGCCGGGATCTTCCTGACCATCCAGATCGTGACCGGCATCGTACTCGCGATGCACTATGTCTCGGGCACGAACGACGCGTTCAATAGCGTCAACATGCTGCTCATGCGCGACGTCAATGCCGGGTGGCTGCTGCGCTATGCGCACATGAACGGCGCGAGCTTCTTCTTCATAGTCACCTACATCCACATCTTCCGCGGCCTCTATTACGGCTCGTACAAGGCGCCACGCGAGCTGGTGTGGATGCTCGGGCTGGTCATCTACCTGCTGATGATGGCGACGGCCTTCATGGGTTACGTGCTGCCGTGGGGCCAGATGAGCTATTGGGGCGCGCAGGTCATCACCGGCTTCTTCTCGGCATTCCCGCTGGTCGGCGAGCCGGTCCGCATCTGGCTGCTGGGCGGCTATGCCCCCGACCAGGCGGCGCTGACCCGGTTCTTCTCGCTTCACTACCTGCTGCCGTTCGTCATTGCGGCGGTCGTGATCCTGCACATCTGGGCGTTGCACATCCCGGGTTCGAACAACCCGACCGGCGTCGACGTGAAGAGCGAGAAGGACACTCTGCCGTTCCACCCGTTCTACACGGCCAAGGACGGCTGGTTCGCGGCGGCGTTCCTCGCGCTCTACGCGGTGGTGAC
>DASUXP010000256.1:0-2606 GCA_036377835.1 Sphingomicrobium sp.
ACGCGCCGCCCGGATCGATCATCATCAACACCGGCGACTACATGCAGCGGATCACCAACGACCGCCTGCCCTCGACCACGCACCGCGTCGGCAAGCCCAGCGACGGGTCGCACACGCGCGCCGCCCGCGTGTCTTTCCCGATGGCGGTCTATGTCTGGGAAGAGGAAATGCTCGAGGTGCTCCCCGGTCTCGGCGAGCCCAAATACGAACCGGTGAAGGCGATCGCCTTCCACACCCGCAGCACCGCCAAATTCTACGGCGACGAATATGCCGTCGAGGCGTAGCGAAAGCGGGAGGGATACGGCCGTTCCCTAACGCGTTACGCTCCCGTAAACAGCCGGCGGGAGGAGACATGCTTATGCGCGCTGCTACGAAGATGCTGCTGGTGGCCGGGGCCGCCTTGGCGATCGCCGGGTGCAAGAAGGAACAGGTCGCCCAGCAGAACGAGGTCGCCGCCAACGAGGTGTCGCCCAATGCCGACATCGAGGCGCTTCCTGCCGACGAGAGCAGCGCGACGCCGTCGAACGAGCTGGTCAACGGCGACGACAGCGCCGACGCCAACACCGTCACCAACAACGCTTACTGACCGGGAGCCATTGCGGCGATGAAGCTCTATTATTCTCCGGGTGCCTGCTCGCAGGCCCCGCATATCCTGATGCACGAGCTCGGCATCGATCACGATGCCGCCCGCGTCGACCTTCGCGGCAAGCTGGTCGAGGACGGCCGCTCTTACCTGCAGGTCAACCCCAAGGGATCCGTCCCCGCGCTCGAGCTGGACGATGGCGAAGTGCTGACCGAGAATGCCGTGATCCTCCAATATCTCGGCGATATTTCCGGCAACCGCGATGTGCTTCCGCCGGTCGGCGACCTCGGCCGCTACCGGGTGCTGGAAATGGTCAATTACATCACGACCGAGCTGCACAAGAGCTTCGCGCCGTTGTTCAAGCCCGATGCCGCCGACGAGACGAAGAAGTTCTTCCGTCAGCAGATCGCGCAAAAGTTCGACTATCTCGACCCGAAGATCGGCGCCGGGCCGTTCGTGCTCGGCGAGACGCTGACGCTCGGCGACCCCTATCTGTTCGTGATCACCGGCTGGGCGGACCGGATGATCGGCCTCGACAACTGGCCCAACCTCACCGCGTTCCGCACGCGGATGCTGGAGCGGCCGGCGGTGCGCAACGTGCTCCGGTTCGAAGGATTGCTTCGCGAGGAAGTCGCGGGCTAGAGCGCCCGCGCAATGACCCAGTTCGACCTCACCGAGGACCAGCTCCAGATCCAGGAGATGGCGCGCAAGTTCACGGCGGACGCGATCGCGCCGTTCGCCGGGGAATGGGACGAGAAGCACATCTTCCCCCGCGACACGGTCCGCGAGGCGGCCGAGCTCGGCTTCGGCGCGATCTACGTCAGCGAGGAAAGCGGTGGGATCGGGCTGGGGCGCCTGGAGGCGGCGCTGATCATGGAAGCCATGGCCTATGGCTGCCCCTCGACCAGCGCATTCATCTCGATCCACAACATGGCGAGCTGGATGATCGACCGCTTCGGCTCCGCCGAGGTGAAGCAGAAGTACCTGCCGTCGATGATCACGATGGAGCGAATGGGCAGCTATTGCCTGACCGAGCCATCGTCGGGCTCCGACGCCGCCGCGCTCAAGACCAAGGCCGTGCTCGACGGCGACCAATATGTGGTCTCCGGCTCGAAGGCGTTCATCTCCGGCGGCGGCGAGAATGAGATTTACGTGACCATGGTCCGCACCGGCGAGGAGGGCCCCAAGGGCATCAGTGCCCTGGTCATCGAAAAGGACATGAAGGGCGTCAGCTTCGGGGCGCAGGAGAAGAAGCTCGGCTGGCATTCGCAGCCCACCGCCCAAGTCAATTTCGACGAAGTGCGCGTGCCCGTCGCCAACCGCGTCGGAGCCGAGGGCGAAGGCTTTCGCATTGCCATGATGGGGCTCGACGGCGGCCGGCTGAACATCGGCGCCTGCTCATTGGGCGGTGCCCAGCGATGCCTCGACGAGGCGGTCAAATATACGAAAGAGCGCAAGCAGTTCGGCCAGCCGATCGCCGACTTCCAGGCGACCCAGTTCACGCTCGCCGACATGGAGACTGAGCTGCAGGCCGCGCGTTATTTGCTCTACGTGGCCGCCGCCAAGGTTACCGCCAACGCACCCGACAAGACCCGCTTCGCGGCCATGGCCAAGCGGCTCGCGACCGACACCGGCTCCTCGGTCGTCGATCGCGCTCTGCAGCTGCACGGCGGCTACGGCTATCTGATGGACTATCCGATCGAGCGCTTCTGGCGCGACCTGCGCGTCCATTCGATCCTCGAGGGCACCAACCAGATCATGCGCGTCATCGTCAGCCGGGACATGCTGCGGCAGTGACCGACGACGTCCTGACTTCAGTCGAGGGGAGTGTCGGCCGGATCCGCCTGAACCGGCCGCAGGCGATTCACGCGCTGACCACGGCCATGTGCGAGAAGATGAGCCGGGCGCTGCTCGGCTGGATCGGCGACGAGGCGGTGCAGGCGGTGGTCATCGACCATGTCGCGGGCCGCGGCTTCTGCGCCGGGGGCGACGTCGTCATGCTCGCGCGCAGCGGCTCCGAGGA
>DASUXP010000257.1:0-7166 GCA_036377835.1 Sphingomicrobium sp.
TCATCGGAGCACTCGCCCGCCAGTTGGTCATGACCGACAACGGGAACTTGTTCCTGACGCTTTATGACGACCGCTACGAAGATGTCAGGGAACTGTGGACGGAGAACGGCGACTGGGCCGATTGCCTGGTGCCGCCGCTGATCGTCGCCATGCGACAAGCGGGGCGTTCCGGCGAGGCTAGGGAGCTGCGCGATCGTTTCGCAGCCGACATCGGCAAGCTGGCGGCCGAGGGCGACTCGACCAGCAGCCTGCTGGTCTGGCGCGCGGAGCTCGCCGCCCTGGACGGCAATTCCACTCTCGCGGCGCGCTCGCTCGACGCCGCTGTTTCCGCCGGGTGGAAGGGCGAGGGCGCCTATCGAGTCGGCTTCGACGCCGATCGCGACCCCGTCTTCGCGCTGGTCCGCGGCGATCCGCAAATGCAGCGGGCGATCGCGCGCCGGCGCGCGGCGGCGGCTGCCGAGGCGGCGTCCCTCAAGAAGCTCAACCTGCTCCAGCGGCCATGGGCGAGCGCAGCGCGCCTGTCGCGGCCCGGCTAGAGCGCGCCCTCGGCTGTCTGGTCCGCCGCCGGCTTGCGCCGGGGCCGCGAGGCGATGAGCTTGTCGATCTTGCGGCCGTCCATGTCGACGATCTCGAACCGCCAGCTGTCGTGGCGAAAGCTTTCGCCCGTTTCGGGCAAATGCTTGAGCACCGACAGAGCGAAGCCGGCCACGGTCGAATAGTCGCGCTCGTGCGGAAGCTGGACGCCGAGGCGGTCGGCGAGGAGGTCGGCGCTCGCCGCGCCCGAGACCAGCCAGCTGCCGTCCTCGCGCTCGACCAGCGGCGGCTCCTCCCCCTGCTCGACGTCATGCGCGAAGGTGCCCGCGAGCGCCGCGAGGATGCTGCCCGGAGTGACGATCCCGTCGAGATGGCCATATTCGTCATGGACGAACGCGAGCGGTACGTCGGCGCTGCGAAGCACGGCGAGCGCGTCCATCGCGTCCATGAGGTCGGGGATCACCGGCGCCGCCCGGCACAGCCGGTTGAGCTCGATCGGCCGGTCCTCGAGAACGGCGGCGAGGACGTCGCGGATCTGGATCACGCCGGCCATGTTCTCGATCGAGCCGTCGGCCACCGGGAGCCGGCTATGCGGGGTTTGGAGCAAAGCGGCCCGGACCTCCTCGGGGGTGGCGTTGACGTCGATCCAGTCGACCTCGGTGCGCGGGGTCATCACTTCGCGCACAGGCCGGTCGGCGAGGCGCACGATGCCCGAGATGATCGCCCGTTCGCTCTCCTCGAGCACGCCCGCGGTCTGCGCCTCGGCGACCACCAGGTGAAGCTCCTCGGCGGTGACCTGGTTCTTCGATTCGCGATCGAAGCCGAAGGCACGGAAGATGAGCGCGCTGGTATTGTCGAGCAGCCAGACGAAAGGCGCGGTGATCTTCGACAGCCAGCGCATCGGCAACGCGACGATGACCGCGATCGGCTCGGGCGAGCGCAGCGCGACCTGCTTGGGGACGATCTCCCCGACCACCAGCGAGACGAAGGTGGTGAGCACGATGACGATGCCGAAGCCGAGGCTGTGCGCCGTGTCGGCCTCGATCCCGAGCAGCTGCAGCCGCTCGGCCACCGGCTCGCCGAGGGTCGCGCCGGAGAAGGCGCCGGCGAGGATTCCGATCAGGGTGATCCCGCTCTGGACGGTCGAAAGGAACCGCCCGGGCTCGGAGGCGAGGTCGAGGGCGCATTGCGCGCCCTTGCTGCCCGACTTGGCGATGGCCTTCAGCCGCGCCTCGCGCGAGGAGACGATCGCCAGCTCGCTCATCGCCAGCACGCCGTTCAACGCGATCAGCGCGAGGATCAGGAGGACGTCGAGCCAGGGTATGGGGGAGAGTTGGTCGCTCATGGCGGCGGTGGGCGGGGAATGTAGCGCCCATCGCCCGCCGTTCACAAGCGCCAGTCGATTTGCCTGCGGAACAACGCTTGCTATCGACCGGTTTCAACCATTCATCTTCAGCTGGAGTCGTCATTCATGCGCAGCCTTCGCAACCCATGTGCACTCGCCGTCATGGGATCGATGATCGCGCTCGCGGCCTGTTCGACCGGCGGGGGCGCGCCGCCCCCTCCCCTGCCTCGACCGGCAGCCTTCATCCCGCTCGGCCTCGGCGCCGGCTATGTCTCGGGCGACGTGATCGGCGGGCGCAAGTCGCGGGCGGCGAAGATGAAGGCGGCCAAGATCAGGCCGCTGGGCGCAGCCGCCGCGGCCGATTACCTGGCGCGCGCCGATCGCGAGCTGCGCGCCCAGACCGCCGGCATCGGCGTCGACATCATCCGCGTCGGCGACGGGATCCTCATCCGAATCCCGGCCGCGCTGACCTTCGACAGCAACAGCGCCGCGATCCGCCCGCAGTTCGACGCGACCCTGAACGAGGTCGCGCGCACGGTGAAGGTGTTCAGCCAGACCTATGTCGACGTCTATGCCCACACCGACACGACGGGGAGCACGGAACATAATGCCTCGCTGTCGCAGAAGCGTGCGAGCGCGGTCGCCGCCTTCCTCGGCAGCCACGGCGTGACGCGGGGACGGATCGCGTCCAAGGGCCTCGGCGAAACCGTGCCGCTCTACCCGCTCGAGCAGAGCGAGGCGCAGCGCGCCGCCAACCGGCGCGTCGAGATCCGGCTGGTCGCCTACCGCGGCTAGCGCCGAGCTATCGCCTTTGGGCGAAGAAGGCGCGAAGCAGCCCGGCGGATTCGTCTTCGCCGATCCCGCCGATCACGTCCGGGCGATGATGGCAGGTCGGCTGCGCGAAGATCCGCGCTCCGTGGACGACACCGCCGCCCTTGGGGTCCTCGGCGCCGAAGCGGACCGCCTTCAGCCGGGCGATCGACGCCGCCGCGGCGCACATGGCGCAGGGCTCCAGCGTCACCCACAAGGTGCAATCGTCGAGCCGCGAGGCGCCCAGCGCTGCCGCGGCTGCACGGATCGCCTCCATCTCCGCATGAGCGGTCGGATCGGACGCGCCGCGCATCGCGTTGCGGCTTTCGGCGACGAAGCGGTCATCGAGCGTGATCACCGCCCCGACCGGCACTTCGCCATCGGCGGCGGCTTCGCGGGCGAGGTCGAGCGCGCGGCGCATCGGCGCCGGCAGTGGAAAGCTCATGCGCGGCGCGTAGCGAACCGCCCCCGGCCTGTCACCTACATCGGCGCGGCCGAGTTGACGGCCTGGTTCTGCGACCGCTGTTGCTGAGCCGGCTTCACCCGCACCGCCGGTACCGATACCGTCGCATTGCGGGTGCCGACCTCGACCGAGCCGGTCTGGACATCGAACTTGGGCGACTGCCCGCCACTGGCGGTAACGCCATTGGACGTGGCGCTGATCTCCGGCGCCTTGGCCCCGCGGATCTGGTTGATGTCGATGAATCCGGTCGCAATGGCGATGACCAGCGCGATGACGACGAGGATCAGCACGAAGAGCAGGGCGCGCATCGGAGTTCCTTCATGGCTTCCGCTGCGCCCATCAACGCGACAGCCGTTCTTGGGTTGCCGCACGTTGACGAAGAGGGCGGGAGCGGCTAACGGGCGGCGCTTTCCGGGCGCAGCCAAGCGCCTGGGCCAAAATCAGGATTGAGAGACCATGTCGCGGGTTTGCGAGCTGACTGGCAAGGGCCGGCAGGTGGGCAACAACGTTTCCCACGCCAACAACAAGACGAAGCGCACGTTCCTGCCCAACCTGCAGAACGTCACGCTTATTTCCGACGCGCTCGGGCAGAGCGTGAAGCTGCGCGTTTCGACCAGCGGCCTGCGCTCGGTCGAGCATGTCGGCGGCCTCGACAACTGGCTCCTCAAGACCGGCGACGACAAGCTCTCGCCCAAGGCCCGCAGGCTGAAGCGCGAGATCGCCAAGAAGGCGGCGGCTGCCTGACTGATTCCTCCCTGCCGCGAAGCGGTGGGGAGGGGAACCATCGAACGAAGATTCGATGGTGGAGGGGTAGAGGCGCCGACTCAGTTGCCCCTCCGCCATGACTCCGCATGGTTTCGCTTCCGCTCCCCGCTTTCGCGCGAACAGCGAGGAACCGATAACCCCCTGAGCTCCAACGCGATTTCCTGAACGCACGCTGCATCCCGCGTTCAGCATCCATTGGCCGCGAATCGCGCATAAGCGCATCCATCGGCGGGGTTTTCCCCTTTTCCCCGCCACGTCTGGAAACAGGCAAGTTCCCTCGCGTCGCGTAACGAGGGAGGCCCGGCGCGCGCAATCGCGTCGGGCCTTTTTTATGCGCTGTCGAAAAGGCGCGCGAGCTGGTCGACCATGGCACCGGCGAGCTGGTCGGCATCCATGATGGTCACGGCCCGCTCGTAATAGCGGGTCACGTCGTGGCCGATGCCGATGGCGATGAGCTCGACGGTCGAGCGCTTCTCGATCCACTCGATCACCTGCCGCAAGTGCCGCTCGAGATAGCTCCCGCCATTGGCCGAAGCGGTCGAGTCGTCGACCGGCGCGCCGTCGGAAATCACCATCAGGATGCGCCGCTCCTCGGGCCGCGCGATCAGCCGGTTGTGTGCCCAGAGCAGGGCCTCGCCGTCGATGTTCTCCTTCAGCAGGCCCTCGCGCATCATCAGCCCGAGGTTGCGCCGGGAGTGGCGATAGGGCTCGTCGGCGCGCTTGTAGACGATATGGCGGAGGTCGTTGAGTCGGCCGGGGTTCGTCGGCCGGCCGGCGGCGAGCCACGCCTCGCGGCTCTGCCCGCCTTTCCAGCCGCGGGTGGTGAAGCCCAGCACCTCGGTCGCCACTCCGCAGCGCTCCAGCGTCCGCGTGAGGATATCGGCGCAGATCGCGGCGATGGCGATCGGGCGGCCGCGCATCGATCCGCTATTGTCGATCAGCAGCGAGACGACCGTGTCGCGGAACTCGGTGTCGCGCTCGATCTTGAAGGACAAGGCGTGACGCGGGTTGACCACCACCCGCGCCAGCCGCGCGGCGTCGAGCAGCCCCTCCTCCTGGTCGAAGTCCCAGCTGCGCGCCTGCTGCGCGAGCAGCCGCCGCTGCAGCCGGTTGGCGAGCCGGGTGACGACATTCTGCAGGCCGCCCATCTGCTGGTCGAGATAGGCGCGAAGGCGCCCGAGCTCCTCCTCGTCGCACAGCTCTTCGGATTCGACGATCTCGTCGAAGCGGGTGGTGAAGGCCTTGTAGTCGGTCGGCGGAGAGAGGTCCCAGTTGCGGCGGCCCGCCGAGGCGAAGGCGCTCTCGCTGATGTCGTCGCCGGCGACCGCGTCCTCCTCGCCGACCTCCATCTCCTCGCCGCTCTGCTCGTCCGCAGTCGAATCCTCGGCCTCCTCGCCGCGCATCTCGACGTCGCCGCCGCCGGGACTGCTTTCGTCGCCCTCATCGGGCACATCCTCGGCGCCGCCGCCGTCGCCTTCCTCGTCGTCCCCGCTCTCTTCGAGCTGGTCCTCGCCGGCCTCCTCGGCCACGGCGAGGTCGAGGTCCTCGAGCAGCCGGCGCGAGAGCCTGGAGAAGGCCGCCTGGTCGTCCAGCGTCAGCGCCAGCGCATCGAGCTCGGCCGCAGCCTTGTCCTCGATCCAGGGAGCGATGAGCCTGAGCCCCGACAAGGCCGCGCGCGGCGGTGCGTCACCCGTCAGCCGCTCGCGCGCGATCAGCCCGACCGCGGTCGCCAGCGGCACCTCTTCGGCCGTGCGCGCGCGCGTGATGGCGTCGCCCCGGACCCGCGCCTCGGTGAGCTGGACGAGGTTCTGGCGGACGCCGCCCATCCCACGCGCGCCGAGCGCCTCGACGCGCGCGGTTTCGAGTGCATCGAACACCGCGCGAGCGTCGGGGTCGGCCGGCGCGTGCGACGCGTGCAGCTTGGGGTCGTGGTAGCGAAGCCTCAGCGCCATCGAGTCCGCGGCGCCGCGCGCTTCGGCGACCAGCTTCGGCTCCAGGCCCGGCCCCGGCGATGGCACGCGGGCGGTCTTGCCCGATGAAGCCGCCGCCTCGGATGCGAACACCACGTCGGCTTCGGCATCCCTGGCGATCGCTCGCGCCGCCCCGGCGAGCGCGCGGCGGAAAAGGTCGATCCGCTCAGCCACGGCGCGGCCTCAGCCCGCTTTCTCGACCACGCTCTCCGGCAGGTCGTGCCCGAACACACGCTGGTAATATTCGGCGATCAGCAGCCGCTCCGCCTCGTCGCACTTGTTGAGGAAGCTGACCCGGAAGGCGTAGCCGATGTCGCCGAAGATGTGAGCGTTCTGCGCCCAGCTGATCACCGTCCGCGGGCTCATCACGGTCGAGATGTCGCCGTTGACGAAACCCTGGCGCGAGAGGTCCGCGACCTTGATCATCTTGTCGACGATCGCCTTGCCATCCGGGCTGTCATATTCGCCGGACTTGGCGAGCACGATCTGCGCCTCGACCGCGGCCGGCAGGTAGTTGAGCGTGGTGACGATGTTCCAGCGGTCCATCTGCCCCTGATTGATCGCCTGCGTGCCGTGATAGAGGCCGGTGGTGTCGCCGAGCCCGACGGTATTGGTCGTCGCGAACAGGCGGAACCAGGGGTTGGGGCGGATCACGCGATTCTGGTCGAGGAGGGTGAGCTTGCCTTCCGCCTCGAGCACGCGCTGGATCACGAACATCACGTCGGGCCGGCCGGCGTCATATTCGTCGAACACGAGCGCGACGGGGTGCTGCAGCGCCCAGGGAAGGAGTCCTTCGCGGAACTCGGTCACCTGCTGCCCCTCGCGCAGAACGATGGCGTCGCGGCCGACGAGGTCGATGCGGCTGATGTGCGCGTCGAGGTTGATCCGGATGAGCGGCCAGTTCAGCCGCGCGGCCACCTGCTCGATGTGGGTCGACTTGCCGGTGCCGTGATAGCCCTGGACCATCACCCGGCGGTTCTTGGCGAAGCCGGCGCAGATGGCGAGCGTGGTGTTGGGATCGAAGACGTAGGTCGGGTCGAGGTCGGGGACGCGCTCGTCGGCCTCGCTGAAGGCGGGCACCTCCATGTCGGAGTCGACGCCGAAGGTGTCGCGCACCTTCACGATCCTGTCGGGCGCGGCCATGATCGTCTCGCTCCGGCTGTCCGGGTCGACGTTGGATATTTCGGTCATAAGATCGTGCCTTACGGGAAGGGCGCGCCCGCCTCAATCATTGGCCAACTTTTGGCGGCAGCGGGAAGAGCGTGACGAAACGCTTGGC
>DASUXP010000258.1:0-2193 GCA_036377835.1 Sphingomicrobium sp.
TTCGAATATTGGTCGCTCGCCCGCTATCGCGGCGTGTTCGGGCGCCTGATGCGCCCCGACAAGGACATGCAGCCGGGCGAGTTCCTCGATTGCGCCTACAGCCACTTCGCCGAGGCGGTGCACGACTATCTGACCGGCAGCAAGCCCTTCACGGCCAAGCTCAACCCGGCTTATGCGCCCTACGGCGACTATGACCAGCTGATGCGGCTGGAAGAATGGTACGGCCGCAAATGAGCTTACTTCTTCGCGGGCTTCTTCTTCACCTTGGAGGCGTAGAGGAGCGCGGCGACGATCGCCGCGGAGCCGATGCCGACCGCTACGCCGGCCTTCACCAGCTTGGCCCGGCGCTGCTCGCTCGCCTTGTCGCTGTCGTCGTCATTGCGGTCGGTCATGGCTCGTTATCTATGGCGAGGGGCGTCGCATGAGCAAGCGCTTTAGTCCGTTCCACCGGCTGGGGGTGGAGCAGGCGCTCGCTGCCGATCCCGCGGCGCACGCCGCTTTGTCGGCATCGGCGGGCACCGGCAAGACGCAGGTGCTGACCGCGCGCGTGCTCCGGCTGCTGCTCCAGGGCGCGCGCCCGGAATCGATCCTCTGCCTGACCTTCACCAAGGCCGCGGCGGCGGAAATGGCCAACCGCATCGGCGCCCGCCTCGCCGCCTGGGTGCGGCTGAAGCGCACGGAATTGTGGAACGACCTCGAATCTCTGGGAGAGCGGCCCGACGAGGCGCTGATCCGGCGCGCGCGCCAGCTTTTCGCCAAGGTGCTCGATTGCCCCGGCGGCATCAAGATCCAGACCATCCACAGCTTCGCCCAATCGCTGCTCGCGGCCTTTCCCGCCGAGGCCAGGATCGCGCCGGGATTCCAGCCGATCGAAGGCCGGGCCGAGCAGGAGCTCGTCCGCCGCACGCTCGCCGAGCTCATGTCCGAGGCGGAAAGCAGCGGGAACGCCGAACTGATTCGCGATGTCCAGTGCCTCAGCCGCCGTCTCGGCGAGACCGGGGCGGTCGAATATCTGCAGACCTGCGCGCGGCGGCACGAGGCGCTGGCGGCGCTGCAACCGCCCGAGGCGATCGCTCCGGCGGTGCGTAAGCTTCTCAACCTGCCCGAGGGTTCGGTCGAAGACTATATCGCGGCGCAATGCGGCGACGAGGGGTTCGACTGCGACCTGCTGCGGGCGGTCGCCGCTGCGAACCGCCGGTGGGGCGCCAAGACCGGGCTCGGCAATGCCGATGCGATCGATGAGTGGCTCGCGCTGACGCCGATCGAGCGGGCCGCCGACCTGCCCAGATTGCAGAAGGTCGCCGCCCGCATCTATCCCGGCCAAACCAGGGCGGAGCCGCATTATGAAGCGCATGCGGGGCGACTTGCGAATCTCGTCGGGGAGCTGCTGCGCCTTCAGAACGGTGCGCGCCTCGCGGCCGATATCGTGGCAGGACTGCGTGCCGGCCAGGCCTTCGCCGCGGCTTATTCGAAGGCCAAGCGTGCCGCCGGAGTTGCCGATTTCGACGACCTCATCGACTGGACGCGCTCCCTTCTCGGGCAGTCCGGCATGGGCGACTGGGTGCGCTACAAGCTCGACCGGCGCATCGACCACGTGCTCGTCGATGAAGCCCAGGACACCAATCCGGCACAGTGGGAGATCGTCCGCCGCCTGGTCGAGGAATATTTCAGCGGATCGAGCGAGGCCGACGAGCGCCACCGCACCCTGTTCATGGTCGGCGACCTCAAGCAGGCGATCTACGGCTTCCAGGGCAGCGACCCCGAGCGGTTTCGGGAGGCGCGCGAGGAATTTCGTCGCCGCGCCGAGGAGCTACGCTACCCCGACGATTTGTTTTCATCGCCGCAGCAGCACGGCCGCGAGTTCCGCGACCTGTCCATCGCCGCCAGCTTCCGCTCGGCGCAGCCGGTGCTCGACGTTGTCGACGCGGTGATCGCCACGCTCGGCCACGAGGCGCTTGCGCTGGCCGAGCCGCCGCCGCCGCACCGCGCGCATCATTCCACGCGGCCCGGCCAGGTCGAGCTGTGGCGCCCCTTCGCGGTCGACGACCTCGGCGATGAATCCGACGAGGGCGAGGAGCGGTGGATCAGCTTGCGCGACCGGCGCTACGCCGAGCATCTCGCGCAGCGGATCGCGGCGGTGATCGAGGAAGCGCCGGTGCTCGCCTCGACTGGGCGGCCGGTGACTCCGGGCGA
>DASUXP010000259.1:0-5386 GCA_036377835.1 Sphingomicrobium sp.
GCGAAGGTGCGCGTCGTCGTCGCCCTCGGCCAGATCGCGCATGTCGCCGCCGCTCGCGCGCTCGGCCTTCCGCCGTCCGGGACCAAGTTCGGCCACCGCGCCGAGAATGTCGCGCCGGACGGCCGAATCCTGCTGTCGAGCTACCATTGCTCGCGGTACAACCAGAACACCGGCCGCCTCGACGCCGCGATGTTCGAGAGCGTGTTCGAGCGGGCGCTGGAGCTCAGATGTCCTCGGTGAGGCGCCCGTAAAGCTCAGGCCTCCGGTCGCGGAAGAAGCCGAAGGCGGCGCGGTGCTTTTTCGCTGCGGCGAGGTCGAGCGTCGCAACCAGAACTCCCGTCTCCTCGGCGCCGAACTCGGCGAGGATGTCGCCGCGCTCGTCGCAGATGAAGCTGTGGCCGTAGAAACGCTGGCCGCATTCGGTGCCAATGCGGTTGGCGGCGACCACCGGGACCACATTGGACACCGCATGGCCGATCATCGCCCGCCGCCACAGCCGCGACGTGTCGAGGTCGGGGTCGTGCGGCTCGGTTCCGATCGCGGTCGGGTAGAAGAGGATCTCGGCGCCCATCAGCATCATCGCGCGGGCCGTCTCGGGGTACCATTGGTCCCAGCACACGCCGACGCCGAGCGTGGACGCGTGCGGCCCGCTCCAGACCTTGAAGCCCGTGTTGCCCGGGCGGAAATAGAATTTCTCCTCATAGCCCGGCCCGTCGGGGATGTGGCTCTTGCGATAGACGCCGGCGACCTTTCCGTCGGGACCGATCATGGCGAGGCTGTTGTAATGGTGCGGCCCCTCGGCCTCGAAGAAGCTGGTCGGGATCCAGATGTTCAGCTCGCTGGCCAGCTCCTGCATCGCCAGCACGGAGGGATGCTCGTTCGTCGGACGTGCGTTGGCGAACAGGCTCTCGTCCTCGACCCGGCAGAAATAGGGTCCTTCGAACAGCTCTGGCGGAAGGACGACCTCGGCGCCCTTGCCGGCCGCCTCGCGCACCAGTTCCGACACCGCGCGGATGTTGGCGACGGTGTCGTCGGTGAAGGCGAGCTGGAGCGCGGCGACGGTGAGCCTGGTCATGCGGGAACCTGTTGCGAAATGCAGTGGAAGCTTCCGCCTCCGGTGAGGATGTGGTCGGCGCGAAGGCCGATTGCAACGCGGTCGGGGAACAGCGCCTGGACGACGTCGACCGCAGCGCGATCATTGGGCGCGCCGTACTGCGGCACGACTACGGCGGCATTTCCGATGTAAAAGTTCATGTAGCTCGCCGGGATGACGTCTCCGTCCTCACCGGTGACCCGGCCGGGCGAGGGGAGGCTGACGATATCGAGCCGCGCGGCGTTGAGGCGCCGCGCCGCGTCCTTGTACACCGCCTCGTTGGGGTCGTCCTTCGCCGCCATGGGGATGGCGACCCGCCCCGGCGCGACGAAGCGCGCGAGATTGTCGACATGGCCGTCGGTATGGTCGTTCATCAGCCCCGAGCCGAGCCACACCACGCGCTCGAAGCCGAGGTCGCCGAGCAGCCGCTCCTCGGTCTCTTCGCGAGTCAGCGTGTTGCGGTTGGGGTTGAGCAGGCACTGCTCGGTGGTGACCACGGTGCCGGACCCGTCGCCGTCGATGGCGCCGCCTTCGAGGATCCAGCCGGCCTTGGCGAACGGCAGCCCCGCGCGCTCCGCCAGCCGCTGCCCGATGTCCTGGTCGCCCTCGAGGTCGTACTTGCCGCCCCAGCCGTTGAAGCCGAAGCCCTGCGCCTGTCGCTCGCGTCCGGTGCCGAGCACGACCGGCCCGGTGTCGCGAAGCCAGATATCGCCGAACGGCTCGACGATCACCTCGGCGAAAGGCGCGAGCGCACGGGCGCTTTCCGCCGCGCCTTCGTGCGCCGTGACCAGCCGCACCGTTTCGCCCCTCCCGCCCGCGTGGATCGCCGCGGCGAAGGCGGCGACCTCGCGTTCCGCGGCCTTGAGGTCGCCCAGCCACAGCTCCGGATCGCTCGGAAAGCCGATCCACACCGCCTCGTGCGGCGCCCATTCGGGAAGGGGCGCTCCGGTCATGCTTGACTGCTGAATAGTTTCGGTACTAAGTAAGTCATATTACCAAAGGAGTTCCGATCATGGGCAGGCAGTCGAGCGAGAGCCGATATAGTCCTCTGGCTGAACATCTGGCGCTGCTGAAGGAGCCGGTGCTGGAAGCGAGTTTTCAAGAGATCGAATCCATCCTTGGCGGCAAGTTGCCGGCGAGCGCATATCAGCATCGGGCGTGGTGGGCGAACCAGACCGGCCCCGGCCACAGCCAGACGTTGGGCTGGATGCCCGTCGGCTGGCGAACGGCGAAGGTCGATCTCGCGGGAAAGTCAGTCCGCTTCGAACGCGAAGCCAAGGATCGCACGACGTCGGTCGCGGCCAACGACGACCAGCTTCTCCGGCGTGCGCGGGAGCTGACGGGAATCCAGGACGAGACGATGCTTTGGCGTGAAGGATTGCAGGCGCTGATCGCACGCGAGGCGGCGGCGCGGCTGGTTCGCCTGGGCGGATCGATGCCCGATTTTGAAGCGCCGTCGCGTGAACGGCGCCGCGGGTGATTCTCGTCGACACGTCGGTATGGGCGGATCATTTCAGGTCCGCGGATGCCGAGCTCGAAGCTCTGCTGGCCGAGGCGCAGGTGCTCGTTCACCCGTTCGTCATTGGCGAGCTCGCGCTCGGCAATCTGCGTGAACGGGACACAACCCTGGGGGCGCTCACGAGCTTGCCCATGGCGATGAAGGCTGACGATTCGGAGCTTCTGGGCTTCGTCGAGGCAGCGGCCGTCTTCGGCCGTGGAATCGGTCTCGTCGATGCCCATTTGCTGGCATCGGCGCGCTTGACGCCCGGCTCCGCCCTTTGGACTCGCGACAAGCGCCTGGCGTCGATCGCGGCAGAGCTCGATGTGGCCTATGCCGTGGGATGAGGGCGACCGCGAGCGGACCGCCCTCGAAATCCCAGGTTTAGCCGATCAGCGCGAGTAGAACTCGATCACGAGGTTCGGCTCCATCCGCACCGGATAGGGCACCTCGTCGAGCTTGGGCACTCGGGTGAAGGTGATCTTCGAGGTGCCGTCGGGGACCACGTAGTCGGGGATGTCGCGCTCGGCGAGGCTCTGCGCCTCGATCACCAGCGCCATCTCCTGCGCCTTGGGGCCAAGCTCGACGACGTCGTTCACGTTCACCTTGCGCGAGGCGATGTTGCACTTGACGCCGTTGACGCGGATGTGGCCGTGGCTGACCAGCTGGCGCGCGGCCCAGATCGTCGGCGCGAACTTGGCACGATAGACGATCATGTCGAGCCGGCGCTCGAGCAGGCCGATGAGGTTCTGCGAAGCGTCGCCCTTCATCCGCGTCGCCTCGACATAATTCTTCTTGAACTGCTTCTCGGTGATGTCGCCGTAATAGCCCTTGAGCTTCTGCTTCGCGCGAAGCTGGATGCCGAAGTCGGAGAGCTTGCCCTTGCGGCGCTGGCCGTGCTGGCCGGGGCCATATTCGCGGCGGTTGACCGGGCTCTTGGGCCGCCCGAAGACGTTCTCGCCCATGCGGCGGTCGAGCTTGTATTTGGCGCTGGTGCGCTTGGTCACGTCATCATCTCCAATTTGCTTTTCACGTGTGCCCGGACCGCACCGCCAGCACTTGCTGCTGACGCGATCGCCGCTTCACCGGGCATGCGGGATCAATTGCGAGCGGCGCGCCTAGACGACGCGCCCCCAGCGGTCAAGTTTTCGAGGTCCGATGAGGCGCTTAGCGCGCGCCCATCGTCTTCAAATCGCCGACGTTCACGCCGGCTTCGCGGCGGTCCCACTCGGTCTGCGTCAGGCAGACCCGCTTCGACATGCGTGAGCCGGTGTGGCCCTCCTCGGTCTTGCAGATTTTCCGCTCCGCGCGCGGCTTCTGCTCGGGCGCGGCGGGCTGCGTTGCCGTCGCCGGGTCGGCCGCAGCCATGAGAAGGGTGACGAGCAGAACTGACATGTGTGTGAACCTCCGTTACGCGCGAGCGGCGGCCTTTTGAAAAGCCCCCGTTGCCGGGTCAAGCGCGATTCGACCTAGCTCGGACGCCCATGCTTGATGCTGGCTTGCTCCGCGGTGAACCCGTTGTTGGTCTCGTCTTCGTCCAGCCCGCAGGTGTCGCAGGTCTGGCCGCTGCGATCGAGCGCGGCTTCGGCCGGCAGAAGGAGGACGACGGCGGAGACGAAATTGGCTTTGTCGAGCGCGAAGGACGGGCTCGACGCGAAGCTGCGGATCGCGATCCAGCGGCTCTCGCCGGCATTCAGCCTGGCGACGCGCGCCGGAACGGCATCGTGCCTCGTCCCCTCTGACTCGGCCCGGGCGCCGACGATGATCGAGCCTTCGGCGCGGGCTTTGCCCTGGTTGGCGACGAGCACGTAAAGCGTGTCGCGGTCGATCCTCACGTCCTTGATCGCGAGGTCGGGCTGGGCGCCGCGCTTCCAGTGCGGCGGCGGCAGCGGATGGTTTTCCCACGGCGTCGGCCCGTTCCGTTCGCGGATTTGCGGAAAATCGCGGGGCACCCGCGGTTGCGGAAGGATAATCGGCGCCGCGACCTGGCCGGCAAGGGCAATGAGCATGATACCGAACATGGCCATTCTCCTCCGAGAACAAGCTGCTCGATAATGCGCCTGTGTGGCCGCATTCGCAACGGGTCAGCCGCGCTTGCGCGGCGGATCGACCAAGGCGCGAATGATGCCGCGGACCGCCTTCACCTCGCGCGACGACCAACCGGTCTTGGTGAAGATGGTGCGGATGGTGTTGCGCGTCGCCTGGGTGCGTGACGGCGGATGGAAATAGCCTTTCTCCACGAGCGCTTCGTCGAGCTGGCCGATCAGGCCTTCGACCTCGCCATGCGGGGCAGGGGCCTCGATCGCCTTGGCCGGCGGGACAGCGAGCGCGGATTGCCTCGACCATTCGTAGGCGAGGAGGATCACCGCTTGGGCGAGGTTGAGCGAGGCGAACTCCGGGTTGATCGGCACGGTGACGATGGCGTTGGCGAGCGCAACCTCCTCGGTCTCCAGCCCCGACCGTTCCGGCCCGAACAGGATTGCGGAGCGTTCGGGTGTGGCGGTGATCGCGCCCGCCATCTCCGCCGGCTCGAGCACCGGCATCACCAGGTCGCGGCGCCGGACGGTCGACGCATAGACGGCCGCGCAATCGGCAATGGCCTCCGCAGCCGTATCGAACAGCCGCGCCCGCCCCAGCACGACATCGGCGCCGCTCGCGGCGGGCCCCGCGTCCGGATTGGGCCACCCGTCGCGCGGGCTCACCAGGCGCATCTCGGTAAGTCCGAAGTTCAGCATCGCCCGCGCCGCCTTGCCGATATTCTGCCCCAGCTGCGGCCGCACGAGGACGATGATGGG
>DASUXP010000260.1:0-2130 GCA_036377835.1 Sphingomicrobium sp.
GGCGCCCACACCTCGCCGGCGCCGTTGAAGGCGCTCGCCTGGCTCTGGGTGAAGAGGCGGGTGCGGAACTCGGTCTGCCGGTCGGGGTGCAGGGGCGCGTTCCAGCGGTCGCGGCCGAGGTACGTGGTCGGGTGGATGTAGAAGATAGCGGCATCGCCGGCATGACCGACATGGATGCCGTTCGGCGCCCAGCGCGACGGGTCGTCGGGCTGGCCCGGGCGTGAGATCCACGCGTCGGCCCTGCTGTAGTCGGGCGCCCCGCCGGCCTCGGCAGCCTCGAAATGCCCCCGCGGCGTGGCCTCCTTCAGGAGCACGTTGCCGCCCCACTGGTAGATGGCGAAGCCCGCCGCGACGACGATCAGGGTGAGGACGAAGATGACAATCAGGAATCGTCGCGCGCACATTGGCCGCGGCCCTATTGGGCTCGGCTTGAAGGCGCAACTTCGCGCGGCTATCCGCCCGGAGCGCCCACGCGGCGCGTCCACACAAGGGATTGCATGTCCGTTTCAACCGAACAGGTGCGCCATATCGCAAAGCTCGCCCGAATCGCGATGAGCGACGAGGAGATCGAGCGACTGGCGCCCGAGCTCAACAACATCCTCGGCTGGGTCGAGCAGCTGGGCGAAGTGAACACCGAGGGAGTCGAGCCGCTGGCGACGGTGATCGACCAGAAGCTCAGGCTGCGCGACGACGTTGTCACCGACGGGGACATCCGCGACGAGGTGCTCGCCAACGCGCCCGACGCGCAGCACGGCTTCTTCGCCGTCCCGAAGGTGATCGAGTGATGGGCGTTTCTGAAATCCTCCCCGGAACGGGGAGGGGGACCAGCGAAGCTGGTGGAGGGGCCGGAGGCGGCGGAGTCGACCCTTCCGTCAGCGCTTCGCGCTGCCACCTCCCCGTTCCGGGGAGGAACTGATGTCTGAGATCACTTCCAGGACCATCGCCGAGTTGCGCGACGGCATACGCAGCCGCGCGTTCAGCGCGCGCGAGGTGGCGGAAAGCTACAATGCGGCGGTCGAGGCGGCGACGCTGCTCAACGCCTATACGGTGACGACACCGGACGACGCACTGGGGGCGGCCGAGGCGGCGGACTCCGGCAAGTCGACCGGGCCGCTCGCCGGCATTCCGCTGGGGATCAAGGATTTGTTCGCGACCAAGGGCGTGGACACCACCGCGGGCAGCCGCATCCTCAAGGACTTCCGGCCGACCTACGAAAGCACCGTCACCGCCAATTTGCGCAAGGCTGGGGCGGGGATGCTGGGCAAGCTCAACATGGATGAGTTCGCCATGGGTTCGTCGAACGAGACCAGCGCCTATGGGCCGGTAATCTCGCCGTGGCGCCGGAAGGGCAGCAATGTCGGGCTGACCCCGGGCGGCTCCTCGGGCGGCTCGGCCGCGGCGGTCGCGGCGGGAATCGCGCCGGGCGTGACGGGGACCGACACCGGCGGCTCGATCCGCCAGCCGGCGTCGTTCACCGGCATTTGCGGGATCAAGCCGACCTACGGCCGCTGCTCGCGCTGGGGCGTGGTCGCCTTCGCCAGCTCGCTCGACCAGGCCGGGCCGATGGCGCGGACGGTGCGCGACTGCGCGATCCTGCTGGAAGCGATGGCCGGGTTCGACCCGAAGGACTCGACCTCGCTCGACCTTCCCGTGCCGCAGTGGGAAGCGAACCTGTCGAGCGACCTCAAGGGCAAGCGGGTCGGCATTCCCCGGGAATATCGCATCGACGGCGTGCCCGCGGAAATCAACGCCTTGTGGGACCAGGGCATCGAATGGCTGAAGGACGCCGGCGCGACGCCGGTCGAGATCAGCCTGCCGCATACGAAGTACGCGCTGCCGACCTATTACATCATCGCGCCGGCGGAGGCCTCGTCCAACCTCGCCCGCTATGACGGCGTGCGCTACGGCCTTCGCGAGAGCGGAAGCGACGGGCTGAACGGCATGTATGCCGCGACGCGCGCGGCGGGCTTCGGCGCCGAGGTGAAGCGCCGGATCATGATCGGCACCTATGTGCTCTCGGCCGGTTTTTACGACGCCTATTTCACCAAGGCGCAGCGGGTGCGGGCGCTGATCAAGCAGGACTTTGCCAAGGCCTTCGAGCAGTGCGAGGTGATCCTCACCCCGACCGCG
>DASUXP010000261.1:0-2085 GCA_036377835.1 Sphingomicrobium sp.
GGCTTCGTTTTCCCGGGCGACCATGTCGACCTCGTCCTCACCCAGCAGGTGCAGGGCGGCGGCGAAGGCCCGCCCCTCAAGGTATCGGAGACGATCGTGCGCAACATCCGCGTGCTCGCCACCGACCAGCGCTTCACCGACAAGGGTGAGGACGGCAAGACCGAGGTGAAGACCTTCTCCAACGTCACGATCGAAGTCACCCCGCGCATCGCGGAGAAGATCTCGGTCGCGCAGAGCATGGGCACGCTGTCGCTGTCGCTGCGCTCGATCGCCGACAATACGGCGGAGCTCGAGCGTGCGGTCGCGGCGGGCGAGATCAAGGTCCCGGCCGGCACCAACCCGGCGCAGGAGCGGCAGATGCTGCTGGCCATCGCCAACCGGCCGATGGACACCAATACGACCTTCACCACGGGTGGCGACGTGTCGCGCTTCCAGCGCCGCACGGTGCCGGCCAAGACGCCCGACAAGGCTGACCAGGCCTTTGGTGCGCTCAACAATCTCGCCAGCGCGCTGCGCGGCGGGCCGGCTCCGGCCACCGGTTCCCCCGAGGGAACGGTCGTGACCGGCCCGGCCGTCCGTGTCGCCCGCGGCAATACCGTCACCGTCGTTCCGGTGGGAGCTCGCTAAAATGAAGACTCGTAACATCACTCGCCGGGCGCGTCTCGGCACCGCGCTGGCCGCCGTGGCCCTGAGCCTCGGCACCGTGTGCGCGGCCACCCCGGCGTTCGCCGCCTCGGCGCCGAGCACCTACAAGCCGACCCGCCAGCTGCTGCTGTCGACTGGCGAAGGCCAGATGATCAATCTTCCGCGGAAGGTTGCCAGCGTCTGGACGTCGAATCCGGGCATCGCCGACATCTACGTCAACAGCGCCAACCAGATCAGCGTCTTCGGCAAGGAGTTCGGTGAAGCGACGGTCATCGCGACCGCCGCCGACGGCTCGGTCGTCTATGGCGCGGCGGTCTCGGTCAGCCCGAACGTCAGCAACATCAACGAAGCGCTTCACCGCGCGATGCCGGACTCGAACATCACCGTCACGACCCTGGGTCAGATGGCGGTGATCAACGGGACCGTCGCCTCGCCCGAGGACGCCTCGCAGGCCGAGGCCCTGGTGCGCTCGGTGCTGAACGCCGGCATCAAGGACGGCGAGCCGCTGAAGGTGCTTCCGGTCAACCGGCTGAAGACCGCGACTCCGCTGCAGGTCATGCTCAAGGTGCGCATTGCTGAGGTGAACCGCAGCCTGATCAAGCAGATTGGCGTCAACATCTTCTCCAACGACAGCACCCGCGGCACGCAGGGCTCGATCAACCGCGGCGGCATCTCGCTGGTGGATGGCAATCCCTATGGCGGCCTCGCCGTCCAGGGCATCCCCGGCGGCTCGACCCTGGCGATCGCCGGCAAGGTCCTCGGCCTCGACCTCATCGGGTCGCTCGACCTGCTCGAGAACGACGGTCTGGTGACGACGCTCGCCGAGCCGAACCTGACCGCTCTCTCGGGCGAAACGGCGAGTTTCCTCGCCGGCGGCGAGTATCCGATCCCGATCTCGCAATCGCTCGGCGCGGTTTCGGTCGAATACAAGCAATATGGCGTTGGCCTCGCCTTTACGCCGATCGTGCTCTCCGACGGCCGCATTTCGATGCGCGTCCGCCCGGAGGTCAGCGAGCTGTCAAACGAAGGCAGCGTGAAGCTGGGTGACTTCGTCATCCCGGCGCTCACCACCCGCCGCGCGGAGACGACGGTGGAGCTCGGCTCCGGCCAGAGCTTCATGATCGCCGGCCTGCTCAGGAACAGCAACACCAACAATATCGAGAAGGCGCCGTTCCTCGGCGACCTGCCGATCATCGGTGCGCTGTTCCGCTCGACCTCGTTCCGCCGCAACGAGACGGAACTGGTGATCATCGTGACGCCCTACCTGGTGCGTCCAACCTCGGGCCAGCTCGCGACTCCGATCGACGGCTACCGCGCCCCGACCGACCCGCAGCAGATGCTCGAAGGCCAGACCTTCACGGGTAAGCCAGTCACCACTCCAACGGCCGTTCCCGCCGCCGCGGCTCAGCCGGCGGGCGGCGTTCCGGCCCCTGGGTTCAA
>DASUXP010000262.1:0-8268 GCA_036377835.1 Sphingomicrobium sp.
GCCGGCGAGCAAGTCCCCCGCCTTCGCCACCTTCCGCTCCCCCGAGAACACCACCCCCGCCATGACCAGCGCCTGAGCCCGGCTCCGGCTCTCCGCCAGCCCCCGGCTCACCAGCAATTGATCAACCCTCAGCTTTTTCACGCGCTTGTCATACGAAAGGAAATTCCTTACATCCAGACCATGATCATCGGCCGCATAACTGCCAAGGCGCAAACCACCATTCCGCGCGCAGTTCGCCTGGCTCTTGGGATCAAGCCCGGCGACGAGATCGCCTATGAGATCGAAGGCGACCGCGTGATCTTGCGGCGCGCCGGCGATCCGTTCGACAAGCCGTTCGCGAGCTTCACCGAATGGTCCGACGATCTCGATTCCGCCTATGACGCTCTTTAGAACGGGCGACGTCGTTCGCGTCCTCTTCCCGCATGTGGAGACGGAGGTCCGCCGCTACCGCCCGGCTTTGGTCGTCACCGATAAGCCAATCGGGCCGGATGGCATTCTCATCTGGGTGGCAATGATCACCAATGCACGGCGCAGGCGCTGGCCCGGCGACATCGTCATTGCCGATCAGGAGTCGGTGGGACTGCCGATCCCCTCGATGGTGCGGACCGCAAAGCTGGCGACCCTTGAAGCCGCTTCTGCGGCAAGGCTGGGCAAACTTTCAAGCGACGATACTGCGGCGGTTCGGCAGCAAATCTCTCGTCACCTCGGCCTCGGCTGAGCTAGGCGCGCACCTCTTCGACTCCGGCGCTGTTGATGCGCAGCGCTTTCAGCACCGTTTCGACGATGTGCGGCGCGTTGAGGCGGGCATCGTCGTACTGCTTTTCGGGCTTGTCATGCTCCTGGAAGCGGTCGGGGAGGCGCATGGTGCGGATCTTCAGGCCGGCGTCGAGCAGGCCTTCGTCGCTGGCAAGCGTCAACACGTGCGCGCCGAGGCCGCCGATGGACGCCTCCTCGACCGTCACCACCACCTCGTGGGTCGCCATCAGCTTGCGGATCAACTCGCTGTCGAGCGGCTTGGCGAAGCGCAGGTCGGCGACCGTGGCCGACAGCCCCATCGCGTCGAGCTGGTCGGCCGCTTTCTCCGCTTCGGCCAGCCGGGTGCCGAGCGAAAGGATCGCGACCTTCTTGCCCTCGCGGACCACGCGGCCCTTGCCGATCTCGAGCGCCTGCGGCCGCTCCGGCAGCGGCACGCCGCGCCCCTCGCCGCGCGGGTAGCGAACGGCGATCGGGCCGCTGTCGTGCAGCGCCATGGTGTGCACCATGTGGCAAAGCTCGGCCTCGTCCGCCGCGGCCATCACGACGAAGTTCGGCAGCGTGCAGAGGTAGGCGAGGTCGAAGGCCCCGCAATGCGTCGCACCGTCCGCGCCGACCAGCCCCGCGCGGTCCATCGCGAAGCGCACGGGCAGGTTCTGGATCGCGACGTCGTGGACCACCTGGTCGTAGGCGCGCTGGAGGAAGGTCGAGTAAATGGTCGCGAACGGGCGGTACCCCTGCGCCGCGAGACCGGCGGCAAAGGTGACGGCATGCTGCTCGGCGATGCCGACGTCGAACGTCCGGTCCGGAAACGCCTCCGCGACCTTGTCGAGACCGGTGCCCGAGGGCATCGCCGCGGTGATCGCGACCACCTTCCCGTCGCGCTCCATCTCGCTCGTCAGCGCCTTGGCATAAACGCCGGTGTAGCTCGGCGCGCCCGCGGCGGCCTTGGCCTGGATGCCGGAAACGACGTCGAACTTGACCACCCCATGATATTTATCGGCGCTGTTCTCGGCCGGGGCGTAGCCCTTGCCCTTCTGCGTCACGACATGGACCAGCATCGGCCCGATCTCGGCGTCGCGGACATTCTCGAGCACCTCGACCAGAGCGCGCACGTCATGGCCGTCGACCGGCCCGACATAATAGAAGCCTAATTCCTCGAAGAGCGTCCCGCCGGTGACCCAGCCGCGGGTATATTCCTCGGCCTTGCGCGCCCAGTCGTGGATCGCCTCGGGCATCATCCGCGCAATCTTCTGCGCGACCTTGCGGGGGGCGAGATATTTGTTGGAGCTGACCAGCCGGGCGAGGCTGTTGCGCAGCGACCCGACCGGCGGCGCGATCGACATGTCGTTGTCGTTGAGGATGACGATCAGCCGGTTGCCCGCCGCGGCGGCATTGTTCATCGCCTCATAGGCCATGCCCGCGCTCAAGGCGCCGTCGCCGATCACCGCGACCGCCTTGCCGGGGTCGCCCGACAGCTTGTTGGCGATGGCGAAGCCGAGCGCGGCGGAGATGCTGGTCGAGCTGTGCGCGGCCCCGAACGGGTCATATTCGCTCTCGCTGCGCCGGGTGAAGCCGCTTAGCCCCCCGCCCTGGCGAAGCGTGCGGATGCGGTCGCGGCGGCCGGTGAGGAGCTTGTGCGGATAGGCCTGGTGCCCGACGTCCCAGATCAATTTGTCATTGGGGGTATCGAATACGTAATGCACGGCGACGGTCAGCTCGACGACGCCGAGGCCCGCGCCGAGATGCCCCCCCGTGACGGACACGGCCGAGATCACTTCCTGCCGAAGCTCGTCGGCGAGCTGGGGGAGCTGGTCCTTGCTGAGCCCGCGCAGGTCCGCGGGATCGCGGACGGTGTCGAGCAGTGGCGTTTCGGGGCGGTCGGTCATCGCGGCTGCGCCTTACGCGGAGCGGGCCGCGAAGTCATCAACCTCCCCCAACTCGGCGACGATTTCAGCAATTGCTCACGAAATGCTCAGGCGAGCGCTACTGCCCTTCGCAGTCGCCGCAGGTGCCGCGCACCTCGATCACCGGGCGCGGGGCGGAGAAGCCGGCGCTCTTGGCCGCCTTGCGAACACCCCCCGAAAGGCTGTCATCATCGATGTGCACCGTCTGCCCGCAGCTGTCGCAGATCAGGAAGATGCAGTCGTGGAGGCAGTCGGGATGCTGGTTGGCGATATAGGCGTTGGCGCTCTCGACCCGACGGGCGAGGTTGGCGTTCACGAACAGGTCGAGGATTCGATAGACGCTGTTGGCGGCGACGCGGCGGCCCTGCCGCTTCGACACGGCCTCGGCGATGTCATAGGCGCTCGCCGGCTTGTCGAAGCTCGCCAGCGCGTCGAACACCGAGCCCCGCATGTCGGTCCACTGCTCGCCTTCCTTGGTCAGCCGCTCGCGGGCGGCGGCGCGCAGCGCCTCGCCTTCGTGAAGCTGGTGATCATGGTGGGACATGAGCATGATCAGAAATAGACCCGGCTGAGGCCGGGGGCAACACGAGATATCATTCTGAGGCCATCACATTGAGCCGGTGGCCGAGTGCCAGGATCATCACCCCGATGACCGTGTAAACCGCCTCGGTGCCGTCGTGCGGCAGGGTCAGGGCGCCGGCCATCACGCCGAGGCCGAGGCCGCCGACCGCGCTCGGCATCATGAAACCATGCTCGAGGATCCCGCGGCCGAGCGCGATCGAGCCGAGCAGCATGGCCAGGGTCAGCCCGACCTCGTGGATGATCGGCGCGCCGAGCACCCCGCCCGCTGCCGAGACCAGCGCGAGCAGCACCGCCGTCGCGAGGCAGTGCACCAGGCACAGACCCGACACGCCCATGGCGATCCGGTCGAGCCGGCCGCTCGGAATCGACAGCTGGAACATCGTGCCGCGCTATATAAACGAGCGACCGAGAAGTTACAACATAACATCGATTATTCAGCTCCGGAAAATCATCCGTTGATGCCTGCACCGCCGCGACGCATAGGCGCTCAGCGATGGACTCCGCCCTCCCCGCTTCGCCCGTCCGGACCCGCGCCCGGCCCCGACCCGCGGCGCTCGCCAACCTGCTCTTCGCCGTCGCCGCGCTGGTCTTCGCCATGGTCGTGGTCGGCGGCATCACCCGGCTCACCGAGAGCGGGTTGTCGATCACCGAGTGGAAGCCGGTGAGCGGCGCCATCCCGCCCTTGAGCCACGCCGATTGGGAGCACGCCTTCCGCCTCTACCAGGCGACTCCCGAATACCGGCAGATCAACGGCCCCGCGGGCATGACGCTCGCCCAGTTCCGCCACATCTATTGGTGGGAGTTCGTGCACCGGCTGCTCGGCCGGGTGATCGGGCTCGTCTTCGGCCTCGGCCTGCTGTGGTTCGCGGTCCGGCGGGCGATCCCCCGCGGCTACGGATGGAAGATGATCGGCCTACTGATGCTCGGCGGCGCGCAGGGCGCGCTCGGCTGGTACATGGTGATGAGCGGCCTCACCCAGCGCACCGACGTCAGCCATTTCCGCCTCTCCGCGCATTTGCTGCTCGCGCTGGCGATCATGAGCGCGCTGGTCTGGGTCGCCCTCGACCTCCGGCGGCTGGCCAGGACCGGCGAGGACCGCCCCTCGCGCCTGACGGGGCTGTCCGCGCTGGTCCTCGTCGTGGTGACGATCCAGGTCCTGCTCGGCGCCTGGGTCGCCGGTCTCAATGCCGGCCAGGTGTCGAACACGTGGCCGCTGATGAACGGCCGTTTCGTTCCCGAGGGGATCGACTGGTCCCGCGGCGCGCTCTGGGCGATCGCCAACGACCCCTTCCTGATCCACTTCCTCCATCGCTGGTGGGCCTGGGTGGTTGTCGCCGAGCTGGTGATCTTCGCCCGCAAGCTGCGCGCGATCGGCCGCCGAGCGCCCTCGATCGCCATCCACTCGGCCTTCGGCGTCCAGATCCTGCTCGGCATCGCGACGGTGATGACCGGGGTCGCGATCTGGCTCGCAGCGCTCCACCAGGCGGTCGGCGCCCTGCTCGTCGCCGCGACCGTCTGGGGCGCGCACGAGGTAGGGAGGCCAGAGCGATGAGCGTCGTCTCCGTCTATGCGGTCTTCGCCGGCATCGATGAGGCCGAGCGCATCGGGCGCATCGTCGTCGAGGAGCGGCTCGCCGCCTGCATCAACATCCTCGCAGGGGTGCGCTCGATCTACCGCTGGAAGGGCGCGGTCGAGACCGCGGACGAGACCGCCGCCATCCTCAAGACCACGCACGATCGGGCCGACGCGCTCATCACCCGCATCGCCGCGCTGCACAGCTACGACGTGCCCTGCGTGGTCACCTGGCCGATCGACAAGATCACCAGCGACTATGCCGATTGGGTCGAGCAGAGCGTCGGCTAGGGGAAAAGTCCGCGCGCCAACATTCCCGCCGGCAAGCTCTTGTAACCTAAATGAATTGCGCAAAGGCAAAATGCTGTTATCCCGGGTTTCCCGGGGGTGTGCGTATTGGCCAGCTACAGGCTCTACCGGCTCGATGGAGCGGGCAAGATCACCAGCGCCGAGTGGATCGACGCGGCGGACGACGACGACGCCGCGGCGCAGGCGCGCGCCCGGGCCACCGGCTCGACCGCCGAGGTGTGGGACCGCAATCGCATGGTCGTGCGCATCGAGCCGCCGCGCGGCTGAGCGATCAGGCCTTGCCGCTTCCCGATGACGGGTAAGGCACCTCGTCGAGCTTGCGACGCAGCCGCTCGATCTCCGCATCGTCCGGCTCCGGGCTCGAATAACGCGCGTCGAGCTCGGCTTCTTCCGCCGTCTGGTCACGGAAATAGGTGATCGTCAGCCGCCGCCCGAACACGTCGTCGCCGCGGATTTGCAGCTCGGCTTCGTGGTCGACGGGCAAATTGTCGCGGATGGTCTCGAGATAATGGATGAGCTGGTCGAGCGATGTGTAATCGCTGATCTCGATGAAGTCCTTGACGCGTCTGGGCACGGCTGAATTGGCTCTTCTCGCGGGGCGAAAGCGGACGCAGGCGTGACTAGGGCGACCGGCGCCCAGAAGCAACGCGCAACCCCAGCAACGAGCAAGCCGGTCCATATTATCCAGGCCGGCGCGCGGGCCTTCCGTAAACGCGACGGACCGTGGCCGACCGTGGACGCGCCGGGTGGTTGGTCGAAGGTTGGTGGTATTATTTTACCCGCGTGGAAATGCCCGCTTTTGCTTGACTTTCCTGGCCTCGCCCGCAAATAGCGCGTCCACCGGCGCCTCCGCTTTGGGGCGCCTTTCGCATTTTCCGGGAAGGACCGACCGCCATGAAGGCGCTGATGAAGACGACCAAGTCGGCGAAGCCCGCCGAGGTCGAGAAGAAGTGGCACCTGATCGACGCCGACGGCCTCGTCGTGGGCCGCGTCGCGACGATCGTCGCCAACATCCTGCGCGGCAAGCACAAGCCGAGCTTCACCCCCCACGTCGACTGCGGCGACCATGTCGTCATCGTCAACGCCGACAAGGTCCGGTTCACCGGCCGCAAGCTGGAGCAGAAGGTCTATTACAAGCACACCGGCTTCCCCGGCGGGATCAAGGGCATCACCGCCGGCAAGGTGCTCGAGGGCCGCTTCCCCGAGCGCATCCTCGAGAAAGCCGTCGAGCGCATGATTCCGCGCGGGCCGCTCGGCCGGGCGCAGATGCGTGCGCTGCACATCTACAACGGCACCGAGCACCCGCACGGCGGCCAGAACCCCGAAGTCCTCGACGTCGCGTCGATGAACCGCAAGAACAAGGTGGGCGCATAATGGCCGACAAGAAATCCCTTTCCGACCTGGGCGAGCTGACCAACCCCAAGCCCGAAGCTCCGGCCGCTGCCGAAGCGGGCGCCGAAGCGCCTGCGCCGGCCGCCGCCGAGGAAGCGCCGGCCGAAGCCCCCGCCGCCGACGAGCGTCCGGGCGCCGCGACCCAGGGTCCGCAGATCCAGGCGGTGCTGCGCGAGCAGCAGCTCGACAAGCACGGCCGCGCTTATGCCACCGGCCGCCGCAAGGACGCCGTCGCGCGCGTCTGGCTGAAGCCGGGCTCGGGCCGGATCGTCATCAACGGCCGCGAGCAGGAAGTCTATTTCGCGCGCCCGACGCTGCGCCTGATCATCAACCAGGTGTTCGACGTCACCGACCGCCGCGGCCAGTATGACGTCGAAGCGACGGTCAAGGGCGGCGGCCTGTCGGGCCAGGCGGGCGCCGTGCGCCACGGCATCTCGACCGCGCTGACCCGCTACGAGCCGGCGCTGCGCACGACGGTCAAGCGCGAAGGCTTCCTCACCCGCGACCCCCGCGCCGTCGAGCGCAAGAAGTACGGCAAGGCCAAGGCGCGCCGCAGCTTCCAGTTCTCGAAGCGCTAGTCGTAGCGTCGCCGCCTCACCCTCCCCTCCCTGGAAGGGAGGGGCTGGGGGTGGGTGCCGCCGAGGCACTCGGCGGCTCGACTCACAATCGCCTGAAACCCACCCTCGGCGTTCTCATCGAGCTCATGGTTCCAGACGCGCAGAACCGTCCAACTTTCCTGCTCGAGGAAGGCGTCGCGCCGCGCGTCTCGCGAACATTCCGCGTGCTGGCTGCCATCGAGCTCGACGATCAGCCTCGCCTGCCGGCACGCGAAATCCATGAAATACGGACCAATCGACAGCTGTCGCGTAAACTTCGGCCGCAGGCGCGCGAGCATGCCCCAAAGCTTCCGCTCCTGCTTCGTCGCACCGTTCCGCAAGGCGCGAGCACGCTGCGTCTGGTCGTAGGGAACACGGCGGCCCATTGCTTGAACCTAACCGCAGCGCGCGTTCGCGCACCCACCCCTGACCCCTCCCTTCCAGGGAGGGGAGAACTGAACCCGGCAGCATCCAGCCGCTTGGCGGCGCTTCCCTTTTGGGAATAGGCTGATGCCATGCGCCGCCTGATCCTGCTCCTCGCCGCTCTCCTGCTCGCTGTTCCCGCTCTCGCGGAGCCGATCCTTCTCCGCCCCGCACGCGTGTTCGACGGGGTCAACCCACAACCGCACGAGGGCTGGTCCGCCCTCGTCGAGGGGGACCGCATCGCCGCCGCGGGTCCCAACCTCGCCGCGCCCGCCGGGGCTCGAACCATCGACCTTCCCGGCGCGACCCTCATGCCGGGGATGATCGAGGGGCATTCGCATCTGTTCCTGCACCCCTACAACGAGACGCTGTGGGACGATCAGGTGCTGCATGAGCCGCTGGCGCTGCGCACCGCCCGCGCGGTCGTCAGCGCCGAGCGGACCCTGGACGCGGGCTTCACCACCGAGCGCGACCTCGGCACCGAGGGCGCGGGCTTTGCCGACGTGGGCCTCAAGCAAGCCATCGACCAGGGCATCGTACCGGGTCCGCGGATCATCGCCTCGACCAAGGCGATCGTCGCTCGTGGTGCCTACGGCCCTAAGGGTTTCGAGCCAGGCGTGCCGATCCCGCAAGGCGCAGACGAAGTCAGCGGCGTCGACCAGATGGTCCGTACCGTTCGCGACCAGCTTGGCGGCGGCGCCGACCTCATCAAGCTTTATGCCGACTATCGCTAC
>DASUXP010000263.1:0-6469 GCA_036377835.1 Sphingomicrobium sp.
ATGTTCTGGCGGGCGCTCGAGGCGGCCGCGCGCGAGCGCGGCTGTCCGGTGAACGCCCTGGTCGCCGAGATCGATGCCGAGCGGCTGGGCGCCGAACGGCCGCCCAATCTCACCTCGGCGATCCGTCAGTGGCTCTTCGCGCGCGGTCTAGCGGGCTAGCAGGATCCGCGCCTGGCTGGCGACCTGGGCGAGCATCGATGCGCTAACCTGCCCCTCGGCGCGGGCGCGCTCGACGAGCTTGCGGAACTGCTCGATGCGCTGACCCTGCGAGGCGATCCAGTCCGTCGCGGCGTCGGCCGGGTCCTTGCTCCGTGCGCGGGCGAGGAAATCGATGCGCAGCTGCTCGAAGTCGCGCGCCAGTCCTGCGGTGAGCAGCCGCTCCCACTGGTCCGCGGGAACGAAGCGGGCCACCTGCTGCTGCGCCCAGTCGAGCCCGAGCGCTTCGCCGAGCTGGGTGTAGGCGCGGGTCAGCGCCAGCTCGTCGACCCCCCTGCGCGCCGCCAGCGCGGCGATGCCGAACAGCCCGTCGAGTTCGTACAGCCGCACCAGCCCGCGAACGATGTCGTCGCTGGCGCCGAGCGCGAGCAGGCGGTCGCGACGCGCCGCCGCCTCGTTGCGCACCTCGGCGCGGATCAGCTTGGTCGCCGCGGCCGAGATCTTGCGGACTCCGGGCTCGAGCAGCTTGCAGAGGGCACTGACGTCGGTCTCGCCGCCGGAAGAGCGGAGGATGTCCGACAAGTGCGAGCGGACGCTCGTCGCGGCGATCGCGAACAGCTCGATGCGCACCGATTCGGGCAGCGACGCATCCTCGATCTCGCGCCACAGGCGGTCGAGGTCGAGCAGCCGCTCGGCGACCAGGAACGCCGCGATCACCTGCTGCAGGGAAGCGCCTTCCTCCTCGGTGAGGTCGAAGGCAATCACCGGCCCGAGGCGGTTGACGAGGCGGTTCGCGACCTTGGTGGCGACGATCTCGTGACGCAGGCGATGGGCGCGGATCGCGTCGGCATGGGCGGTGCGCATCGGCTTCGGGAACGCCGCGAAGAGCTGCGGCTCCATCAGCTTGTCGTCGGCGAGGTGGAGCGCTTCGGCCGCGTCCTGCAGCGCCAGCTTGGACATGGATAGGACCACGGCGAGCTCCGGTCGCGTCAGTCCGCGCCCTTCCTGGACCCGGCGCAGAAGGTCGTCGCTCGATCCCAGGCCCTCGACCTTGCGGTCGAGCCGGCCGGCGGCCTCGAGGATCTCGATCGCGCGGACGTGACCCGGCAGCGCGCGCGAGCCGCCGCTCTCGGCGATCGACAGCGCGAGCCCCTGGAGCCGGTTGTCCTCGAGCACGAGGGCGGCGACATCGTCGGTCATCCGCGCCAGCAACGCGTTGCGCCTGGCTTCGCTCAGCCGCCCCTCGCGCATTTCGCGGTTGAGCGGGATCTTGATGTTCACCTCATTGTCGGAGCAATCGACGCCGGCGCTGTTGTCGATGAAGTCGGTGTTGATCCGCCCGCCACCTGTCGCGAACTCGATCCGCCCGGCCTGGGTGACGCCGAGGTTCGCGCCCTCCCCGATGACCCGCGCGCGAACGTCTCGCGCATCGGCGCGAAGGGCGTCGTTGGCGGGGTCGCCGACGACGCTTTGGCTCTGAGTCGAGGCCTTGATGTAGGTACCGATGCCGCCGAACCAGAGCAGGTCGACCTCGCTCTTCAGGATCGCGTCGATCAGCGTGATCGGGTCGCAGGTCTTGCCTTCGATGCCAAGCAGCTTGCGCGCCTCCGCGCTGAGCTCGATCGACTTCTGAGTGCGCGGGAAAATTCCCCCGCCCTTGGACAGCAGCTTGCGGTCGTAATCGTCCCAGCTGGACCGCGGCAGCTCGAACAGCCGCTTGCGCTCCGCCCAGCTCTTCGCCGGATCGGGGTTGGGGTCGATGAAGACGTGGCGATGGTCGAAGGCGGCGACGAGCTTGATCGCCTTCGACAGCAGCATGCCGTTGCCGAACACGTCGCCCGACATGTCGCCGCAGCCGGCGACGGTGACCGTGTCCGACTGAACGTCGATGCCCATTTCGAGGAAATGCCGCTGGACCGAGATCCACGCCCCCCTGGCGGTGATCCCCATTTCCTTGTGGTCGTAGCCGTTGGAGCCGCCGCTGGCGAAGGCGTCGCCGAGCCAGAAGTTATGCTCGAGCGCGATCGCGTTGGCGACGTCGGAGAAGGTCGCGGTGCCCTTGTCCGCGGCGACCACGAAATAAGGGTCGTCGCCGTCGTGGATCACCACCTTTTCGGGGTGGACGACCTTGTCGTTGACCAGGTTGTCGGTGACCGAGAGCAAGGAGCGGATGAAGATCCTGTAGCTCTCCGTCCCTTCCGCGAGCCAGGCGTCGCGGTTGGAGGCCGGCGGCAGCTGCTTGGGATAGAAGCCGCCCTTGGCGCCGGTCGGGACGATCACCGCATTCTTGACCAACTGCGCCTTCATCAAGCCGAGGATCTCGGTGCGGAAGTCGTCGCGCCGGTCGGACCAGCGAAGCCCGCCGCGGGCGATCGGGCCGCCGCGGAGGTGAACGCCCTCGATGCGCGGCGAATAGACCCAGATCTCGCGCCACGGCACGGGCCGCGGAAGGCCGGGCACCAGCGAGCTGTTGATCTTGAAGGCGAGCGCTTCCTCCGCCGCGGGAGCGAAGGCATTGGTGCGCAGGATCGCATCGACCAGCGCCCGCAGCCTGCGCAGGATGCGGTCGTCGTCGATCGAGCGAACGTTGAGGAGCGCCTGGTCGAAGTCGGCGCGCAGCTTCTCGACCGCGCGCTCGCGCCCGCGCGATGCGGCCGGATCGTGCGCGACCGTGAACAGGTTCACCAGCGCGCGCGTCGCGTCGGGTGCTCGGCGCAGGGCATCGACCACCGTCACCAGGCTGAAGCTGCTTCCCGTCTGCCGCAAATAGCGGAACCAGGCGCGAAGCCACACCACCGGCTGGGTGTCGAGCCCGGCGTAGAGGACGAGCTGGTTGAACTCGTCATTCTCCGCCGATCCGCACAGCACCGCGGCGATCGCCCCCTCGATATCGCTTGTGCGCTCGAGGATGGATCCAAGATTGGCCTCGCTTGCGACCTCGACGCGGAAATCGTGGATATAGCCCAGCTGCCCGCCGCTGAGCGCGGTCGGGACTTCCTCGAGGACCATGAACCCGAAATTCTCGAGCACCGGCACGGCTTCCGAAAGCGGGATGAGGCCGCCGCGGCGATAGGTCTTGAGCCGCAGCTGCCCCGGCCGGTCAGCCTCGGAGCGCCACATGCGCACGCCACGGTCATTGTCGTCCTGGAGCTCGTTCAGGCGGCAGATGTCGGCCGCGCCCTCTTCGGGCGCAGTTCGCGACCGATAGCCGTCCGGAAGCGCCGGCAGGAAGGTGAAGGCGAGGCGGGTGGCGCGCGGCGCGCCGACGGCCGCAATCAGCTCATTCTCGACCGCAGGCGCCCAGCCGCGGACCATCTCGACGATCGCCGCGTCGAGCGCCTCGGCATCGGGGAGCGGCTCGGCCTCGTCGATATATTGGGTGTAGCGGATCAGCGCGAGATCGCCGTCACCGAGCTCGACAGACCAGCTGGTGATCTCGCGCCCGACCTCGTTGGCGAGCAGCCTGGCGATCGCTGTCCGCCGCGACGTTGTCAGCTCCTCGCGGGGAAGCCAGACGAAACTGAACAGCTGGCCCTGGAGGATGCTGCGCACCTGGAGCAGCGCCGGTCGGGGGCGGTCGGCGAGCGACATCGCCATCATCACAAGCGCGCGCATCGATTCGTAGGTGATGGTGATCAGCAGGTCGCGCGGCAGTGACGCGACCGCGTGCCGCAGCGCTTTGCCCGAATGGCCCTTGGAATCGAAGCCGAGATCCTTGTCGAGCTGCTTCAGCCGATCGCGAAGGACGGGCACCTTTCCCGGCTGAAGGCGTAACGCCTCGCTGGTCCACAGACCCGCATGGACCCCGATTCCGACCACCTTTCCCTTCTCGCGGATCGGAACGACGACCAGGTCGAGGGGCACGCGGCGATGGACCGTCGACTTGCGCTCGGCCTTGGCCATCAGCGGCACCTGGCCGCCCTCCTCGAAGTAGCGCATCGCGTTGAGGCAGCCGCCCTCGTCGGTCGGAGCGCCGGGGATGCTGAAGATGCCGAGCGAGTGCGATGGCTGCTCGTAGGGACGCTCGACATGGTAGCCGAGGAGGGTCATCGCCCCGTCGGCGAACCACTCGAGCAGCGCGCGCCCTTCGGGGTCCTCGATCGCGGCGGCGTCCTCGCGCATCTTGTCCTGCAGCGGGTGCCAGTCACGCACCGCGAGGCGCACGTCGTCGAGCACCCGGCGGAGGTCGGCGGCGAGCTCCTGCCGGCCGCGCGAGTCGGCACGGTCGAGCTCCAGGTACATCATCGATTCGCGGCGGCTCTTGTCGTCGCACAAGGGCTCGATGTCGCGCAGCGCGCCCTGCTTGTCGCGGTTGACGCACATCACCGGGTGGAGGAGCCGATGAATGGTCAGCTGCCTCGCAGCGACGGCATTGGCCACCGAATCGACCAGGAACGGCATGTCGTCGTTGACGATCCCGATGCGCATGCGGCGGTTGCCCGCCTCCCCGCCGATGGATTCGATGGCGATCGCGAGCTCGCCTCGCTGTCTCTTCGCCGCGACCTGGGCAAGGAACTCGGCGGCCTGGCGCTCGGTGTCCGACTTCAGTCCGTGGGTTTCACCGGGAAGTGCGTTTTGCGTCAGCACCTTGCGAAGAGAATCGACCAGCGGCTTGGCCAGGCGCGAATGGGCAGTCATGGAAAGATTGAGCTCCGCGAGTAGGGCGATGCCCGGCGCCTATAGACCCGCCCTCGCGAAGGGGACAAGCCCGTGGGTCAGGCGGCGCGGCGGATCGCCCGCTCGACCAGCGCTTCGTCCTCGACGATGGCCACCGGCTCGTGGCAGCCGTCGGCGCCGCGGCGGGTGATCACAACCGCGAATTCCTCCTCCGCCGGCAGCTCGGCGAGCGAGATGGAGGGCGCGGAGCGGAGCTTCGAGCGCGCCGCTTCGCCGCGGGTGTCCGCCTTGGGCTCAGGGCGTCGCGCCTGGCGTTCGGCCGCGACCAGCGCCTTGAGGCCGCCCGGCTGCTTCTCGATGAAGACCTGGAACTGCCCCAGCGCGATGTCCTGGCGCTGGGCGTACGACAGAGCGGCGGCGAACTCGGTCAGCCGCGCCTTGTCATAGTCGATTCCGAAAACGAGCTTGACGATCGGGGTCATCGGCGCGCGCGCCTGCGCCTTGACTCCCGATTCCTCGAGAAGCTCGGAATAATCCTCGGGGTTCTCGCGCGCCGCGATGGCGAAATCGTACGCCAGCGACAACGCGCGGTAGAGCGCTGCTCGGGTGCGGCCGTCGGCGCTTTTCGCTGCTTCCGCCGTCTCGCGCGCCGCCCACAGCCGATCGGCGAGCCCCGCGGTCTCGTCGAGCTCCAGCACCGGCGCCTCGTCGCCATCGGCGAGCGGCCCGTCCTCCCAGGCGAAATGCTCTGCCGCCGCTTCCGGCTCCGGCGCGTCCGCCGACGGCCCGTCTTCCCAGGCGAGATGCTCCTCCGGCTCAGGGGTGGGCTGCAGTTCGTCGATGCCGGCGATCGGCGCTTCCTCGAAAGCGTCCGCTTCCGGCATCATCGGCACCACGTCGAGCTCGGCCAGGGGCGCCGCGGCCGGCTCGGCCGCTTCCATCCCGACGGTTTTCCAGTTGATCACGCCGTAGATGAAATCGATCGTCTCGCCATCGGACGAGAAGGGCATCAGGATCCCGCGGTAGCAGATGTTGTCGCCGCGCTGGTTCTCGAACTCTGCCTCGAAGCCGACCGGCGCTCGGTTGGCGATGATCTGCATGTAATGGTCGGTGAGGCGCGACAGCAGCGAGCGGCTGGGCACGTCGGCGATCGTGCGCACGCCGTCATCGAGCCCGCATTCGTCGCGGATGGCGACCCCGACATAGGGGACCGCGGGATTGTCCTTGCCGCAGGTGAAGTCGAGCAGGACGCTGTTGGCGGAAAAGTCCTCGACGTCGGCCGGCTCGAGGTCCTCGATCGAGGGAAAGTCGCGCCCCTCGAGCAGCGCCACCCAGTAATTATAGGCACGCACGTGCATCCGCCGCTCGTCGGTGCCGATCGCCGCGGCGACGTCGTCCGCTGCCGCTTCCACGGCTGCGGCGACTTCGAAATCGCTCGGATGCTCGCGATAGCCGTCCATCAGTCCGGTCCCACTCCCCAGTTCGCAAGGGAAAATGGCCGAGCGCAGTTACCAAAATGTTAAGCATGTTCATTCAGGGCTTGCCCCGTCGCCACCCGAGTGGCGCTTGCCGCGCACTTGCGGGCTTGTTAGGGGGGCCGCCGCGCGCAAGCCAGTTCGCTGGACTGGCGCGCACGGCGATCTTTCCGGTAGCCAAAGCCGCTTTAGCTCAGCTGGTAGAGCACATCATTCGTAAT
>DASUXP010000264.1:0-7986 GCA_036377835.1 Sphingomicrobium sp.
TGGCCCTTGTGGCGCAGGATGTCGATGAACACGCGATAGCGGCCTTCGTCGTGCAGCCGCTGGACCGCCGCTTTGAAAATGCTGTCGTAGTTCAACGCGGATACCTCGTCTGGGCCGCCCTTTAACTATGCTCCCGCAGCAATGCCATTGCGAACGACTCGCAATTAGTCAGAGGATCTGCACTTCGCCGATGCCAAAGCGGGCGAGCGCGCCGTCGAGCGGCGAGCGTGGCGGTGCGGTGAACAGCGCGATGCCGGGCGGCGGCTCGGCGGGCCACGGCTGGTCGCGGGTGAGCCAGGCGATGCGCCGCGCGATCCCGGCGCCGCCATCGACATATGCCACTTCGGGCCAGGCTGCGCGCAACTCGGGCTCGAGCAGGGGAAAGTGGGTGCAGGCGAGGACCACCGTGTCGATGCAGTCGCCGCCGGGCGTCTGGAACATGGGTGCGGCCGCGGCACCGACGGCCTCCACGGCGACCTCCTCCCCGGCCAGCTTGGCCTCCGCGAGCTCGACCAGCTCGGGCGAGCCGTGGCGGATCAGGGTGCAGTCCGACGCGAATTTCGCGGCTAAGTCATCGACATAGGGCTGGCGCACCGTCGCCTCCGTCCCGAGAACGCCGATCACCCGGCTCCTCGACATCTCCGCCGCCGGCTTGATCGCCGGGACGGTGCCGACGACGGGAAGGTCGAGCGCCGAGCGGACATGCTCCAGGGCGATGGTCGAGGCGGTGTTGCAGGCGATCACCGCGAGCCGCGGGCGAAACCGCTCGACCAGGCGGCCGAGCAAGGCCGGGATCCGGCTCGCGATCTCCGCCTCGCTGCGCTTGCCGTAGGGAAAGCCGGCGCTGTCCGCCGCATAGACGATCGGCGCTGTGGGCAGCAGCGCGCGGGTGGGTTCGAGGACGGATAACCCGCCCACGCCGGAATCGAAGAAGAGGAGGGGGGAATTGGTATCCACAAACCCGTCATTGCGAGGAACGGAGTGACGAAGCAATCCAGTGGCGCCGCACAGCTGGATTGCTTCGCTCCGCTCGCAATGACGGAAGTTTGTGTTACGAACCGGAGATGATCCGCGAGATGCTCTTCGCCTTGGCGCTCGGCTATTTGCTGGGGTCGGTGCCTTTCGGGCTGATCCTGGCACGGCTCGGCGGCAAGGGCGACGTGCGCAAGATCGGTTCCGGGAGCATCGGCGCGACCAATGTCCTGCGGACCGGGAGCAAGCCGCTGGCGGCGCTGACGGTGATTTTCGACTGCCTCAAGGGCACCGCGGCGGTGCTGCTCGCGCAGCGCTTCATCGCCCCGGAAACGGGGCTCGCGGCCGCGGCCGGCGCGGTCCTCGGCCACCTCTACCCCGTCTGGCTGAAGTTCCACGGGGGCAAGGGCGTCGCGACCTTCTTCGGCGTGCTCATCCCGCTCCTTTGGCAGGCCGCTTTGGTCTATGCCCTCGTCTGGCTCCTCCTGCTGCTGGCGCTCCGAATCTCGTCGGTGGCAGGGATCACCGCGGCGGTCAGCGCGCCCGTAACCGCCGCCATCCTGCGCGACGAAGCGCTTCTCCCACTGTTGCTCGGTATCGCGTTGCTGATCGTCTGGAAGCACCGCGAGAACATCCTTCGACTGAAGAAAGGAACCGAGCCACGAATAGGATCGAAGACCTCGCCGACCGGCTGAGGCTGTTGCGCACGCCCGGCATCGGGCCGGTCACCTTTCGCCAGCTGATCGCGCGCTTCGGAACGCCGGCCGCGGCGCTGGCGGCGGTGCCCGACCTGGCCCGGCGCGGCGGCGGGAAGGCGCCTGCGCTGCGGACTCGGGCCGATGCCGACCGCGAGATCGAGCGGGTCGAAAAGCTCGGCGCCAGATATCTGGTGCTCGGCCAGGGCCTCTATCCGCGCCTGCTGGCCGAGATGGATGATGCTCCACCGCTGCTGATCGCCAAGGGCGACCTGGGCCTGCTCGACCGGCAGGCGGTGGCGATCGTCGGTGCGCGCAACGCATCGGCGGCCGCGTGCCGCTTCGCGCGCGGGCTGGCGCACGACCTCGGGCAAGGCGGCGTCGTGGTCGTCTCGGGCCTGGCACGGGGAATCGACAGCGCTGCCCATGACGGTGCTCTCGAAACCGGGACAGTCGCGGTCATCGCGGGTGGCATCGACGTCTTCTATCCGCCCGAGAACGAGGAACGGCAGAAGGCGCTGTTCGAGCGCGGGCTGGTGCTCGCCGAAATGCCTCCGGGCACGGAGCCGCGCGCGCGCCACTTCCCCTACCGCAACCGGATCATCGCGGGCATTGGTTCGGGCACGGTGGTGGTGGAGGCGGCGCCGCGCTCGGGCTCGCTGATCACGGCCAGGCTCGCCGCCGAAGCCGGACGCGAAGTGATGGCGGTGCCGGGCTCGCCGCTCGATCCGCGGGCGCAAGGCTGCAACCAGCTGATCCGCGACGGCGCGACGCTCGTCCAGAACGCGGCGGACGTGGTCGAGCAGCTTCGCCCGCTCGAGCCGCGGGTGCGCTCTGCGCCCGAGCCTTACACGCCGGCCGAACCGATGAACGGCTCGGAAGACGCGCTCGGCCTGGTCGAGGATCTGCTCGGCCCATCGCCGGTGCCGGTCGACGAGATCATCCGCCTGTCCGGAGCATCCTCCGGCGCGGTGCAGATGGCGCTGCTCGAGCTCGACCTCGCCGGCCGTCTCGACCGCCATGCGGGCGGGAAGGTAAGTCTCAGACCCGCTTGACGAGCCGATTCCTGCGGCCCCACCTTTACGCGTATGCGTGAGGGGATCCTGTGAAGCTGGTCGTCGTCGAATCGCCGGCCAAGGCCAAGACCATCGAGAAATATCTCGGCAGCGGGCACCGCGTGCTCGCCTCGTTCGGCCACGTGCGCGACCTTCCGCCGAAGGACGGATCGGTCGATCCCGAGGATGACTTCGCCATGCAGTGGCAGGTCTCGCCCGACCGCTCGAAGCAGCTGAAGGCCATCGCCGACGAGGCGAAGAAGGCCGACACCCTGATCCTCGCCACCGACCCCGACCGCGAGGGCGAGGCGATCAGCTGGCACGTTCAGGAGGAGCTGCGGCGGAAGAAGGCGCTTCCGCCCGAGGTCCAGCGCGTGACCTTCAATGCGATCACCCCCGCGGCCGTCGGCGAAGCGATGAAGCACCCGCGCGGGCTCGATGAGGACCTTATCGACGCCTACAAGGCGCGCCGCGCGCTCGACTATCTCGTGGGGTTCACCTTGTCGCCGATCCTGTGGCGCAAGCTTCCGGGCGCCAAGTCCGCGGGGCGGGTGCAGTCGGTCGCGCTTCGCTTGATCGTCGACCGCGAGCGCGAGATCGAGATCTTCCGCCCGCAGGAATATTGGCAGGTCGGCGCCGCGTTCGAGGCCGACGGGCAGGGCTTCACCGCGCGCCTCGTCCAGCTCGACGGGAACAAGATCGAGCGGCTGACGATCGGCAATCGCGGCGACGCCGATGCGGCCAAGGCAGTCGTGGAAGCCGGCCGCTTCACCGTCTCCTCGGTCGAGACCAAGCCTTTCTCGAGGAACCCGCCGCCGCCCTTCACCACCTCGACCCTGCAGCAGGAGGCGGCGCGCAAGCTCGGCTTCGCCGCGAGCCACACGATGCGGGTGGCGCAGGCACTCTACGAGCAGGGGCTGATCACCTACATGCGCACCGACGGGGTCGACATGGCGCCGGAGGCGGTCAGCGCCGCACGGCGCGCGATCGCCAGCCGCTACGACGCGGGCTACGTCCCCGACCGGCCGCGCCAGTACCAGAGCAAGATCAAGAATGCGCAGGAGGCGCACGAGGCGATCCGCCCGACCGACTTCGAGCGGCGCAATGCCGCATCGGGCGATCATGCGCGGCTGTACGAACTGGTCTACAACCGGGCGCTGGCTAGCCAGATGGCCTCCGCGCGGCTCGAGCGGACGACGGTCGAGCTGACCGACGGCGCCGGCCGGGCGGTGCTTCGCGCGTCGGGCCAGGTGGTGCTCTTCCCCGGTTTCATGGCCCTCTACGACGAAGGCCGCGACGACCAGCAGGATGAAGAGGGGGCGCGCATGCCGGCGTTGCGCAGCGGCGATGCGCCCGCCAAGACCGGCGTCGAGGCGACGCAGCATTTCACGCAGCCGCCGCCCCGCTATTCGGAAGCGAGCCTGGTCAAAAGGCTCGAGGAACTGGGGATCGGCCGGCCCTCGACCTACGCCTCGATCCTGCAGACGCTGAAGGACCGCGAATATGTCCGCGTCGACAAGGGCCGCTTCGTGCCCGAGGAGAGCGGCCGGCTGGTCACCGCGTTCCTCGAGCGCTTCTTCGAGCGGTACGTGAGCTACGATTACACCGCCGAGCTCGAGGAGGAGCTGGACGACGTTTCCGGCGGGCGGCTCAACTGGCAGAAACTGCTCGACGCCTTCTGGCGCGACTTCAAGCCCAAGGCGGGCGAGGTCATGGACCAGAAGCCGAGCGAGATCACGCAGGCGCTCGACGAGTTCCTCGAGCCCTGGCTTTACCCGCCGCGGCACGACGGCAGCGACCCGCGCCTTTGCCCGAACTGCGGCAGCGGGCGGCTGTCGCTGCGCGGCGGCCGCTTCGGCGCGTTCGTCGCCTGCTCCAATTATCCCGACTGCAGATATACGCAGAAGTTCGGCCAGGGCGGGGACCAGGCGCAAAGCGACGGGCCGCAGGACCTCGGCAACGACATTCAGCTGAAGACCGGCCGGTTTGGTCCGTACGTCGAGCGCGGCGAGAAGCGCGCGTCGATCCCCAAGGACGTGCCGGTCGAGGACGTGACGGCGGAAGTGGCAGAACGGCTGCTGTCGCTGCCGCGCGAGATCGGCCCGCACCCGGAGAGCGGAAAACCGATCACCGCCTCGATCGGGCGCTACGGCCCCTATCTCGCCCACGACGGCAAATATGCGAAGCTCGGCTCGACCGCCGAAGTGTTCGAGACAGGCATGAACGCCGCAGTCGCCAAGCTCGCCGATGCTGCGGCGGGCGGGGGGCGTCGGCAAGGCGGCTCGCGCGAGCCGCTCGCGATCCTCGGCAAGCATCCGGCGAACGGCGGCGACATCAAGGTGATGGCCGGCCGTTACGGCCCTTACGTGACCGACGGCACCACCAACGCGACCCTCCCGCGCGGCATGGAACCCGGCGCGGCGACTCTGGACGACGCCATCCGCCTGATCGATGAACGCGCGGCCAAGGGTCCGGGGAAGAAGGGCCGACGTCCCGCCCGGAAGAAGGCGAAATGATCGAGATCCACCTGCAGCGGTTGCCCCACGGCGAAGGCCTCCCCGCGCCGGCCTATGCGACCGAAGGCGCAGCAGGGCTCGACGTGGTCGCCGCGGAAAACGTGACGCTTGCCCCGGGGCAGCGCCACGCGGTCGCGACGGGATTCGCCATCGCCATCCCGCCCGGCTTCGAGGTGCAGGTCCGCCCGCGCTCGGGGCTCGCGCTCAAGTACGGCATCACCTGCCTCAACACGCCGGGCACAATCGATCACGACTATCGCGGCGAGGTGAAGGTAATCCTCGCCAACCTCGGCAGCGAGCCGTTCGAGGTGCGCCGCGGCGAGCGCATCGCCCAGCTCGTGCCCGCGCCGGTGCTCAAGGCCGATTTTGTCGAGGTGGCGGCCCTGAGCGAGACCGGCCGCGGGGCCGGGGGCTTCGGGAGCACGGGGCAATAGGGATGGTCCTTCGATACGGGCCTTCGACTAGCTCAGTCCCTACTCAGGATGAGCGGGTTTTGCGGATTCCGCTCATGCTGAGTAGGCGTTGAGCGAAGTCGAAACGCCGTATCGAAGCACACGCCGTGACAGAACTGACGGACTCCGAACTCGAGCGCTACGCGCGGCATATCGTGCTCCCGCAGGTCGGCGGCGTCGGCCAGCGCAGGCTCAAGGCAGCGCGGGTCGCCGTAGTCGGTGCCGGCGGGATCGGGAGCGCCGTCATACCGGCCCTTGCGGGCGCCGGTGTGGGCAAGCTCACGATCATCGACGACGACGTGGTGGAGCTCGCCAACCTCCATCGCCAGCCGCTCTTCCGCGAGCGGGACGCGGGCTATTCCAAGGCCGACCTCGCGCTCCAGTTCGTGCATCGCCTCAACCGCTTCGTCGAGGCGGTGCCGGTGCAGGAGCGGATCGCCACCGACAATGCCGAGCGGCTGCTCGGCGGGCATGACATGGTCGTGGACGGGAGCGACAATTTCGCGACCCGGCTGGCGGTCAGCGACGCGTGCGTGGCGCTCGGCGTCCCTCTCCTCTCCGCAGCAGCGGTGCAGTTTCAGGGCCAGGTCGGGCTGTTCCGCTCGAGGCCCTGCTACCGCTGCTTCGTCGGCGACGCCTTCGATGCCGACGATTGCGACACCTGCGCCGAGCTCGGCGTGCTCGGTGCGCTCGCAGCGACCGTGGGGAGCTTCGGCGCGCTGATCGCCGTCAATGCCATCGCCGGCGTGGGCGACGATCCCGCCGGAACGATCCACCTGTTCGACGGCGAGAAGCTGAGCTGGCGCACGATTCACATTCCCGCGGACCCGGCGTGCCGCGCCTGCGGTTCAGCCTAGCGCCTCGGCAACTCGCGCGATCAATCGCCGCGCGACTTCGTCCTTGCTGCCTTCGGGCCAGTCCTCGACCCGCTCGGCGGTGACGAGATGCACGCGGTTGCGGTGACCGCCCATCACGTCTCCGGACACGTCGTTGGCGACGATCCAGTCGGCGCGCTTGGCGATCCGCTTGGCGATCGCCTGCTCGACGACCTTCTCTGTCTCTGCGGCGAAGCCGACCAGCAGCCGCGGCCGCTCGGCGCCAGCACCCAGCTCGGCGAGGATGTCGCGCGTGGCGACGAACTCGAGCTTGGGCGGACCTTCGCCTTTCTTGAGCTTGGTCGAAGCGGGCGCCACCCGCCAGTCGGCGACCGCGGCGACGAGGACGGCAGCGTCCGCCGGAAGTGCCGCCATGACGGCGTCAGCCATCTGCTCGGCCGTCTCCACGTCGATCCGCTCGACCCCTGGCGGCGTCGCCAGCGTCACCGGCCCAGCGACCAGCGTCACGCGTGCTCCGGCCTCGGCTGCGGCAGCGGCGATAGCGAACCCCTGCCGCCCCGAGGAGCGATTGGCGATCACCCGCACGGGATCGATCGGCTCGTGCGTCGGGCCGGCAGTGACGAGGACATGCTTGCCCGCGAGCGTCATTTCAGCAGATCGGTGAGCTGATCCTCTCAAATCCTCCCTCGCAGCAGAGCTGCGGGGGAGGGGGACCGCCGAAGGCGGTGGAGGGGGAGGACTATTCGGCACGTAGGGCTGCGGAAATTGCCTGAAGTACGCCGTCCAGATTCTTCAGCACTTCCACAGCCGGAATGCGAAGAACATTTACGCCCTGGCCCTTGAGCCACTCGTCGCGTCGGAGATCGCGCTGTGGCCTGTCGCCGAAGTCGTGGCTTTCGCCATCGATCTCTACGGCGAGGCTCGCCGTCGCGCAGAAGAAGTCGAGGACGTATGGGCCCGCGGGGTGCTGACGCCGGAACTGAACCCCATCGGGCTTCTTTCGAAGCTGTTGCCAAAGCAGCACTTCAGGCAAGCTCATCTTGCGGCGGAGCACCCTTGCTTGCGCTTTATTGCCGCGGAGCCTCATCCCCCTCCACCATGCTCCGCATGGTCCCCCTCCCCCGCAGCTGGGCTGCGAGGGAGGAATTGGTTCGAGCTCAGCCACTCGATGATGCCCTGCGGCTCGGGAAGGCGACCGGGGCCGAACTCGCCGCAGGCCATTTCGCCGTCGGTCGGTTCGATCACTCGGACGCCGTCGGCCTTGAGCTGGGCGATATTTCGCTGCGTCGCCGCGTGCTGCCACATGCGCACGTTCATCGCCGGGGCGACCACGACCGGCTTGTCGGTCGCGAGCAGCAGGGTCGTCGCGAGGTCGTCGGCGATGCCGGCGGCCATCTTCGCCAGCAGATCCGCGGTCGCCGGGCAGACGAGCACGAAATCGGCGGCGCGCGAGAGCTGGA
>DASUXP010000265.1:0-3041 GCA_036377835.1 Sphingomicrobium sp.
GTCGAAGGCCTCGGGATCTAGGACCGCAATGCGCACGCTCCTCCGCCCCACGGGCTTCGTCGATTCACCCTTCGGGCACGACGGCAAGGTCGCCCGGCTCGCCGGCGGGCTGAACTGGTTCTCGGCGGTCGAGCTGATCCAGATCGACGGGCACAAGCGCATTTCCACCGAGCTGGTGCGGGTAGAGGACGCCGAACCCCGGTTCGACGACGGCATGGCCGAGCAATGGCGCGCGCTCACCTCGCCGCGCCAGCCGCTGCAGCTCGGGGAGCGGCGAATCGCGCTCGACCAGCCGCAGGTCATGGGGATCGTCAACGCGACACCGGACAGCTTCTCCGACGGCGGGCAGTTCGCCGACGCCTCGGCGGCTGCAGTGGCGGGCGCCGACATGGCCGCCGAGGGCGCGGCGATCATCGACGTCGGCGGCGAATCGACGCGGCCGGGCGCCAAGGCGGTGTGGGAAGGCGACGAGATCGAGCGCGTCGCACCCGTGATCCGCCAGCTTGCCGCCGGTGGCGCGGCGGTCTCCGTCGATACGCGCAAGGCCGATGTCATGACGGCGGCGCTCGAAGCCGGCGCGCGGATGGTCAACGACGTGTCGGCGCTGACCTACGACGAGCGCTCGGCCGCGACGCTGGCCGCCGCTGGCGTTCCCGTCGTGCTGATGCATCACCAGGGCGCGCCGGAGACGATGCAGGACAACCCCCGCTACGATGACGTGCTGGTCGAGGTCTATTTGTGGTTCGAGGAGCGGATCGCGGCGGCCGAGGCAGGGGGGATCGCGCGGAATAAGATCCTGATCGATCCCGGCTTCGGCTTCGGCAAGAATGTCGGGCACAATCTCGAGCTGATGAACGGTCTCGCCTTGTTCCATTCGCTCGGCTGCCCGCTCGTCGTCGGAGCGAGCCGCAAGCGCACCATCGGCGCACTGTCGGGCGAAGCGCCGGCGGACAAGCGGCTCGGCGGGAGCATCGCCTTTGCCCTCAAAGCCGTGGAGCAGGGCGCCCAGATCGTCCGCGTCCACGACGTCTTCGAGACGGTACAGGCGCTGCGCATCTGGCGCGGCCTCCGCGACCAGGCGCTCACTCCGCGGCCGATTCACTAATCCAAGTTCATCTCGGGAACATCGGAGTGTCATGCGCGTCGGTCCATTCCGTCGCACGCGTGCAGACGGAAGATGGACCATGGCTTCTCGGGCGAAAACGTGGGCGAGGAAGCGCGGCGAGCGCCTCGTCTATCGCGTCGGCGGGCTTCCGGTTGCGGCAGCCGGCCTGTTTTTCGGCGGACAGGCCGACCCGGCCGGCTTCCTTCGCGATGCTTACGCCAACTATTATTGGAGTATCGACGGTTTCCAGGATCTCATTGAGCTTCTCACCGGCAGCCTGATCTGGCCGCTTGGGCTTCTCGCCGCCGCGATCTGGTTCACCTGGAAGAATGGCGCGATCATCCGCGAGCGCACCGGCAAGCCGGCGCTGCGCCAGTTCGTCGAAGAGCTTCGCACTTACTTTTCCGCGGGGCTGTTGCCGCCCTGGTATTATGCGTTCGAGCTCTACGAGGGCCGCTCGGGCGGCAGGAGCTTTCTTAGCCGCTTCGAGACGAAGAAGGGCTATTACGAAATCCTCCTGCGCCGCCGCGAATCGCATTCGCCGCTCGGCAACAAGCTCAAATTTGAGCAGCATTGCCGGGCCTATCAGATCCCGACCGTGCCCGTGCTCGCGGCTGCGATTGCGGGCGAGGTGGTTTCCTTCGAGCCGGAGGGGCTCCCGCGAGCGGATTTGTTCGTGAAGCCGATCCGCGGCCGCGGCGGCCGCGGCGCCGAACGCTGGGATTATGGTGGCAGCGGCCGCTATCGCGGCCCCGACTCCGCGCTCCTGGGCGACGAGGAATTGCTCGACCGGCTCCGCGCCGAGTCCAAGCAGGTTCCGCGCATCGTCCAGCCGAGGCTCGTCAATTGCGACGAGCTCAACGACATCAACAACGGCGCGCTCTCGACCGTCCGGATCGTCACTTGCCTCGACGAGTCGGGCCGCCCCGAGGTCGTGGCGGCCGCGGCTCGAATGGCGATCGGCGACAATCACCGGGTCGATAATTTTCACGCCGGCGGGATCGCTTCGGCGATCGACCTCGACACGGGCGTGCTCGGGCCGGCGTCGAACATGGGCATGAACGCGCGGCTCGGGTGGCTCGACCGGCATCCGGACGGCGGCGGCGAAATCACCGGACGCGAGCTGCCGATGTGGGAAGAGACCCGCCGCCTGGCCGAGCGCGCCCACCGCGCCTTCGACGACCGGGTGATCGTCGGCTGGGACATCGCCGTGACTCCGCAGGGCCCGACCGTGGTCGAAGGCAATTCGGCGCCGGACCTCGACATCATCCAGCGGACCAGGCGCTCGGGGCTTGCCGACAGCCGCTTCGCCGAGCTGCTAGCTCACCACGTCAGGAGCGGGGGCGCCGAGCTCAACGTGGCTTGAGTGCGACGACGATCGGCCCCAGCGGCGTGTGGGCGTCCTGACGGCCGTTCGCAGGGTCCCACAGCGAGCTGACCGTGCCGTCGAAGTACAGCGCGTCCGGCGTGTGCAGCGAATCGCGGAAGAATCGCGCGAGCTTGCCGAAGGACACGGGATCTTCGGAGATGACGAAGAGGGGCGTGCCGTCGCGCGCCACGCCGACGCCGTTGCGGACGTAGCGCGAAGGTCCGTCGCGATCGAGCTTCGGGTGGAGCTTGCCGGCGATCACCAGCATCGGCCCCGACTGGGTCGCCAGCCGCGGCGGCGTCCGCAAGCGCGACAGCTTGCCGCTCTCGAAGATCGCCGCCTTGCCCCCGGCGAGCACGACGAACACGCCGTTCGGCATGAGGTGGAAGTTGCCGCCGCCTTGCCTGAGGTTGATCTTGTGCACCTCGCGGCTGTTGACCACCGCAAGGCCGATCGGGCGGCCATCCTGGTCGAACATGCCGGCGTTCATGGCGAACCCCACGCGCTTCGGGTCGATTCGGCTGGCGACGTCGGCGAAACTGCGCAGCGGCTGCTCGTTCTTCGCCG